>DATNQI010000060.1 GCA_036704125.1 Pantanalinema sp.
GCCAGCTCCCCGCCCCACCCGGTGGGGCGGGGGAATAACGCCTAGACGCGCGCGGCCTCCTTAGAGTACTGCTTGAGGATGTCCTTGGCGATGACGACCTTCTGGATCTCGTTGGTGCCCTCGAAGATCTCGCAGATGCGCGCATCGCGGAACAGGCGCTCGATGGGGTACTCGCCCGAGTAGCCCATGCCGCCGTGGATCTGCACGGCCTTGTTGATGATCCAGGTCGCGTTCTCGGTGCAGAACAGCTTGACCATCGAGCCGGGCAGGGTGATCTTGTTGCCCTGCTCCGACTGCCAGGCGGTGTAGTACACCATCTGCTCCATCGCGAAGATGCGGGTGGCCATCTCGGCGAGGTAGAACTGGATGGCCTGGTTCGAGGCGATGGGCTTGCCGAACTGGATGCGGGTGGTCGCGTGCTTCATGGACAGGTCGAAGGCTTCCTTGGCGGAGCCCAGGCAGGCGGCGCCGAGGCTCAGGCGGCCCTTGTCCAGGATCTTCATGGCGGTCACGAAGCCGAGGCCCACCTGGCCCAGCACGTTCTCCTTGGGGACGCGGACGTCCTTGAAGAAGATCTCGCGGGTGTCCGAGCCCCGGATGCCCATCTTCTTCTCCTTGGGGCCGTTCTCGATCCCGCCGAAGGCGCGCTCGACGAGGAACGCCGTCACGCCGCCGTGGGCGCCGAGGGCCGGATCCGTCACGGCGAAGACCGTCATCAGATCGGCGGTGCCGCCGTTGGTGATCCACATCTTCTGGCCGTTGATCACCCAGTCGTCGCCGTCGCGCACCGCGCGGGTCTTGATGGCCGCGGCGTCGGAGCCGGCGCCCGGCTCGGTCAGGGCGAAGCAGGCGATCATCTCGCCCGAGGCGAGCTTGGGCAGGTACTTCCGCTTCTGCTCCTCGGTGCCGTCGATGACCAGGCCGTAGGTGCCGATGCCGCCGTGGGCGCCCATGGTGACGCCCAGGCTGGAGTCGACGCGGCCGATCTCCTCGGCGAGGATGGCGTTGCCCACGTCACCCAGGCTGGAGCCGCCGTACTCCTCGGGGATGTTGGAGCCGAGGAAGCCCTGCTCCGCCATCTTCATGATGATGTCGCGGCCGATGTGCTCTTCCTTGTCGTGCTTGTCGGCGAGGGGCCGGATCTCGCGATCGGCGAACTCCTTGGCCATCTGGCGGAGCATCTGCTGTTCTTCGGTGAAATTGAAATCCATCGCTTAATCTCCTCTAGTCGCCTTAGCGATCCACGAACTTGGGCTGGGTCTTGGTGATGAAGGCCTTCACGCCGATCTGCTTGTCCTCGGTCTCGCAGACCGCGCCGAACTTCTCGTTCTCGATCTTGATGGCCTCCTTGATGGGCTTGCCGTGCCCGCCGTGGAGGGCCTCCATCATGTACTGGATGGAGAGGCGCCCCTTGGTGGCGATCTTCTTGGCCAGGGTCATGGCCTGGGCGACCTCGTCGCCCGCGGGCACGACCTTCTGGACCAGGCCCACGCGCAGGGCCTGCTGGGCCGTGTACATGTCGCCGGTCAGGAGCCACTCGGTGGCGTTGCCGTAGCCGATGATGCGGGGCAGGCGCTGGGAGCCGCCGAAGCCCGGGATGATGCCCAGGTTGATCTCGGGCTGGCCGAAGCGCGCCTTGTCCGAGGCGATGCGGATGTGGCAGGCCATCGCCAGCTCGCAGCCGCCGCCCAGGCAGAAGCCGTTGATCGCGACGATCACGGGCTTCTTGAGGGCCTCGATCCGGTTGAAGACCTCGTTGGCCGCCGCCACCATCTGCTTGGCGTCGGCGCCGCTCTTGATCTCGGCGATCTCCTTGATGTCGGCGCCCGCGACGAAGGCCATCTGGCCGGCGCCCGTCAGCACGATCGCCTTGACCGCGTTGTCGGCCTCGAGCTCCAGGAGAACCTCGCTGAGCTCGAAGATGACGGCCGAGTTGAGGGCGTTGGCCGGAGGGTTGTCGAGGGTGACCAGGGCCACGGCCTCGTCCTGCTGCACCTTGACGAAGGTGCGGGTCTTCTTGCCCTCCTCGGCGGCCTCGTGGGCGTGGAAGCCCTGGCCGGACTTGGCGCCGAGCTTGCCCTCGGCGACCATCTGCTCGATCAGGGGCGCGGGCTTGAAGCGATCGCCCAGCTCCGCCTGGTAGAACTTGAGGCGCTCGAGCACGGTGTCGAGGCCCATCATGTCGGCGAGCATCAGGGGGCCGCGGCCCATGCCGGTGCCCATCTGCATGGCGGGATCCACGTCCTCGGCCGCTGCGACGCCGTCCGCGATCAGGATGGCGGCCTCGTTGATCATCGGCAGGACGAAGCGGTCGACCTCGAAGGGCACCTTGGCCTTGCCCTGTTTCGCGATGATCTCGGCGATCTTGCCGGGGACGGGGTTCACGGCCTCGTCGTTGTACGAGTAGAAGCCGGCGCCCTTCTTCTGGCCCCAGCGGCCCTCGGCGACCATCCAGTCGAGCAGCTCGGTGGGCTGGAAGCGCGAACCGAAGGCGTCGTGCAGGGTGTGGACGACCTCGTTGCAGACCTCGACGCCCAGCATGTCGGCCAGGGTGAAGGGGCCCATGGGGAAGCCCTTGCTCGGCACGACCATGTCGATCTGCTCGGCGGTGGCGGCCCCCTCCTGGAGGGCGGTCACGGCCTCGTTGAAGCTCGCGAGCAAGAGGCGGTTGACCAGAAAGCCCGCGCCGTCCTTGACCAGGACCGGGTGCTTGCGGATGTCCTTGCAGAAGGAGAGCAGCGTCGCCATGGTCTCGTCGGAGCTCTCTTTGCCCGCGATGACCTCGACCAGCTTCATGACCGGGGCAGGGTTGAAGAAGTGCAGGCCCGCGACCTTGGCCGGCCGCGAGGTGACGCTTCCCAGCTCGGTGACCGAGAGGGCCGAGGTGTTGGAGGCGAGGATCGCGTGCTTGGGGGTGACCTTGTCCAGCTCGGCGAAGACGGCCTTCTTGACGTCCATCTTCTCGGTGACCGCCTCGATGACGAGATCCACGTCATCGAAGCCGTCCCAGGTGGTCGTGCCCGAGACGAGGGCCATCTTCTGCTCCATCTCGGAGGCGGACATCTTGCCCTTCTTGACGCGGCCCTCGTAGACCTTGCGGGCGGCCGCGAGGCCCTTGTCCACCGCGTCCTGGCTGATGTCCTTGATGATGACCGGCAGGCCCGCGTTGGAGACGACCTGGGCGATGCCTCCGCCCATGGCCCCGCCGCCGACGACGCCCACCTTGAAGATGGGGAGCGGCTTGGCGTTCAGGGCGGACTTGGATTGGGATTCGACTGCCATCTGACTCTCCTTGCTAAGCGTTGGGATTCTCGAGGACCATGGCGATGCCCTGGCCGCCGCCGATGCAGAGGCTGGCGACGCCGTACCTGGCGCCGCGGCGAGCAAGCTCACGGCTGAGCGTCAGGGCCAGGCGCGCGCCCGAGGCGCCGACCGGGTGGCCGAGGGCGATCGCGCCGCCGTTGGGGTTGAGCTTGTCCATGTCCAGCTCGAGCTTCTTGGCGACCGAGAGGACCTGGGCGGCGAAGGCCTCGTTGACCTCGATCACGTCCATCTGGTCGAGGGTCAGCCCGGCCTTGGCCAGGGCCTTGGGGATGGCGTAGGCCGGGCCCATGCCCATGCGCTCGGGCTCGAGGCCGACGTTGACGTAGGAGCGGACGATGGCCATGGGCTGGTAGCCGAGGGCCTGGGCCTTCTCCTCGGTCATCATTAGCAGGCCGACCGCGCCGTCGTTGGTGCCGCAGGCGTTGCCGGGGGTGACGGAGCCGCCCTTCTTGAAGATGGTCGGGTACATGGAGAGCATCTGGAGGCTGAGGGCGGGGTTGGGGCCCTCGTCGATCGAGACGGGCTCGGGGGCGACGTCCTTGCCGCCGGCCTTCTTGGGCACGTTGACCGTCATGATCTCCTCGGCGAAGTTGCCGGAGCGGGCGGCCCGGAAGGCCTTCTTGTGGGAGTTGACGGCGAACTGGTCCTGCTCCTCGCGGGTGAGGCCGAACTCTTCGACCAGGTTCTCGGCGGTCTGGCCCATCAGGAGGTTGCAGACCGGGTCGGTGAGGCCTTCCCACATGGAGTCGATCATCTCGGCGTGGCGGATGCGCTTGCCGAAGCGCATGTCGCGGCTGATGTAGGGGTACGAGCTCATGGACTCGATGCCGCCCACCACCAGGACCTCGGCGTCGCCCGCCTGGATCTCCTGGTAGCCGTTGATGATCGCCTGCATGCCCGAGCCGCAGTTGCGGTGGACGGTGTAGGCGGGCTTTTCGAGGGGGATGCCGGCCTTGAGGGCCACGACGCGGGCGAGGTTGGGCGCCTCGGAGCCCTGGCCGCACGAGCCCATGATCACCTGGTCGATCGCCTCGATCGCCTGCGGGTTGCGCTTGAGCAGCTCCGCGAGCACGATGCGACCCAGCTCGGGCGCGTTGAGGTCCTTGAGTGCCCCGCCGAAGTTGCCGAAGGGCGTGCGGATCCCGTCCACCAAGACGACTTGTTTCATGAGCTAGGAACCCTTTCTGTGCGTGCGAGAACCGGGAGCGCCTTCGCTCCCGGGATCGAAGGGCGCGGCTTGTTGGCCGCTTCCGAAGGCGAGGACCATCCGGTCCCCCATCAGCTGCATCCGCTCCCGGCTGAACTCCTCCTCGAAGCCCAAGAGCGAGGCGAGGTTGAGGGTGAAGCCCACCGAGATGAGCTGCCAGGCGGCGGCCGTCACGTCCAGGTCGGCCGCGAGCACGCCCGAGCGCCGCCCCGCGTCGAGGACCGTCATCAGGAAGTCGGCGTAGGAGGCGAAGTGCCGGCGCAGGGCCTCGCGGATCTCGTCGTCCTCGACCTCGGAGAGGGCCTGGAACTGGATCTTGAGGGTGTCGGGCCGCTTGAGGACGATCTCGTACTGGCTGGTGCCGATCCGGCGCAGGAGGGCGAGGGGATCGGCCGCGTCCGAGGCCAGCTCCTTCCAGTGGCGCAGGGTGCTGTCGCCGACCCGGTCAAGGATGGTGAGGAAGAGCTGCTTCTTGCTCGCGAAGTGCTTGTAGACCGTCGGCTCGGAGATGCCGGCTTCCTTGGCGATCTCGGCCATGCCCGCGACCCGGTAGTTGGAGCGCGCGAAGACCGCGGTGGCGCAGCGCAGGATCTGCGCCCGGCGCTCTTCTGCCGTCAAGCGTTCGCGGGTGTCAGCGGCCATGGGCCTCCCTCAGTCGTTAGTGAGTAATCACTAACCATTATAGGAATGGCGCGAAGGCTGTCAAGACGGTGTTCATTCTCACCCGGGCGAAGCGTCCAGAAGAGGGCCAGGCCGGCGAAAACCCTCACGATGGCTTCACATGGGACACGATTGTTTGTTATGATTTATTATGACAAGGCCGGCACGCGCTCTTCTCCCCCTTCTCGCCCGCAACGCCGCACAAAGGAGCCCCGATGACCGCAGAAGTCTACTTCGCCCAGCGCCGCGCGACCGGCGGCGGCGGCCTCATGGACAAGATCGAGCAGCTCCTCGACGCCGCGGGGCTCGCCCAGGTCGTCACCCCCGGCGATCGCGTCGCGATCAAGACCCACTTCGGGGAGCCGGGCAACACCACCCACATCCGCCCCGAGATCCTGCGGCGGCTCATCAAGAAGGTCCGCCAGGCCGACGCCCGTCCCTTCGTCACCGACTCCAACGCGCGGTACTCGCCCCGGCGCACCGAGGCGGTGGGTCACCTGGAGGTGGCGAGCGCGCACGGGTTCAACTACCCGACCCTCGGGGCCCCGGTGCTCATCGCCGACGGGGTGGACGGCCGCCAAGGCACCGCGTACCCGACCGGCGGGAAACACCTGGGGACGGTTTCGATCGCAGGGGCCATCGACGAGGCCGAGGCCCTCATCGTCGCCAACCACGTCACCTTTCACCCCGAGGTCGGCTTCGTGGGCGCCCTCTACCACCTGGGCCTCGGCGCCCTGACCCGCGAGGGCAAGCTCGCCCTCTGCGCCGCGCCGAGCCCGGCCCTGGTGCTCGCGGGCGGCGACTCCCCCAGCCGGGAGGTCGAGGCCGAGGCCGCCGTCCTTCCGCCCGACCTTTTGGCCGCGCGGATCGCCGAGGCGTTCGGCGCCGTCCACCGCGCCAAGGCCGGCAAGATCCTCTACTGCAACGTCCTGATGGACCTCACCCCCGATCCGGACGGGGCGGGATGGAGCGACGCGGCGGTCATCCCCGACGTGGGGATCCTCGTCTCGCGCGACCCGGTCGGGCTCGACCAGGCCACCGCGGACTTCCTGAACATGCAGACCGGCCTGCCCGGCACCTGCCTGCAGGATCTCGGCACCCCGGACAAGATCCGCAGCCTCGCGCCGGCCGCCGACTGGGACCACCTCCTGGAGCTGGTCGCGCGCGACGGGCTGGGCTCGCGCGACTACGAGCTGCTGATCATCTGAGCCCCATGGTGCAAAGTGCCCCGTCTGGCTGCTAAGATCAGGCGGTCCCTTAGACGCTCTCCCCATCCTTCAGGAGGTCTCAGATGCCCCGCCCCGACGGCCGTCAGCCCGACCAGCTCCGCCCCCTCACGATCCAGCGCGGCTTCACCAAGCACGCCGAGGGCTCGGTGCTCATCGGCTTCGGTGACACCAAGGTCCTCTGCACCGCCAGCGTCGAGGATCGCGTCCCCCCCTTCCTGAAGGGAACGGGCAAGGGCTGGGTGACGGCCGAGTATTCGATGCTGCCCCGCGCCACGCACACCCGCTCGTCGCGCGAGTCGAGCATCGGCAAGGTGGGCGGGCGCACCCACGAGATCCAGCGCCTCATCGGCCGCAGCTTGCGCGGGGTGTGCGACCTGTACGGCTTCGGCGAGCGCCAGATCACCCTCGACTGCGACGTGATCCAGGCGGATGGCGGCACCCGGACCGCCGCCATCACCGGTGCCTGGATCGCCCTTCACGACGCCTTCTCGAGCCTGGTTTCCCAGGGCAAGATCGAGCGCATGCCCCGCCTGGACCCTCTCGCGGCCATCAGCGTCGGCATCGTGGACGGCGAGGCAGTCCTCGACCTGTGCTACCTGGAGGACTCGCGCGCCGAGACCGACATGAACGTGGTCGCCACCGGCTCGGGCCACTACGTCGAGATCCAGGGCACGGCCGAGGGCGAGCCCTTCGATCGCCAGATGGTCAACCGCATGCTCGATCTGGCGGATGCGGGCATCAAGGACCTGATCGCTGCCCAGCACCAGGCGATCCGCACGCCGGTCGGGGTCTAGGCCCGCCCCGCCGAAGCGATGCCCCGGGCTCGAAAGATCGATAAATCGTCCAACCAGAGCGCCAAATAATCCACGGTATCCTGCTTACCTTTTGTCCTATGCTGATGCGATGCGACTTCCACAGCACCAGCATAGGAGCCTCTTCATGCGCAAGCTGAGTCTTAGCTTGACTCTCGTCACCCTTCTCGCCCTTGGCGGCTGCGCGGGGACGCCGACCGCCTCCCTGACCGGTGGCGCCACTGCAACCGGCACCACAACCACCGTCGCGGCGCCCGTCATCTCGAGCTTCAGCCCCACCCAGGGGACCGCCGGAACGGTCGTCACCGTCACGGGCACCGGCTTCGACGGAGCGATCGCCTCCAACAACCTCGTCCTGTTCAACGGCACCCCTGGCCTCGTCACCGCGGCCACCGCCACCACCCTCACCGTCATCGTCCCCGAGGGCGGCTCGTACGGCACCATCACCGTGACCGTCAACGGCAAGACCGCCACGAGCGCCGACAGCTACTCGGCTCGCCTGGGCATCCGGACCGTCGCCGGGTCGCAAGGAGCGCCCGGGGGGGTGAGGGCCGCCGATTGGCGCGCGTCCTACGGCGCCATGGCCATGGACTCCGCCGGTAACCTCTACGTCACGCAGCAGAGCCGAAGCGCCGTCTACAAGATCGACCCGGCCGGCACCCTCACGACCGTCGCCGGCACCGGCGCCTGGGGCTACATCGGGGACGGCTTTCCCGCCACCGTCGCCCAGCTGAACAGTCCCGAAGGCCTGGCGGTGGATGCCTCGGGCAACCTCTACATCGCCGATACCTGGAATCACGTCATCCGCAAGGTCAGCAACGGCGTCATCTCGACCGTCGCAGGAAACGGCCAAAGCGGCTTCTCGGGGGACGGCGGTCCGGCCGGCAGCGCCCAGCTGTATGCGCCTCGGGGCCTGGCGGTGGACGCCACGGGCGATCTATACATCGCCGATACGAACAACAACCGCATCCGCAAGGTCGACCACGCGACCGGCATCATCACGACCTTCGCCGGCACCGGCAGCTACGGCTTCTCCGGAGACGCCACGGCAGCCGTCGGCGCCCAGCTCGCCTATCCCCATGGCGTGGCGGTGGACGCCTCGGGCAGCCTGTACATCGCCGATACGAACAACAGCCGCATCCGCAAGGTCAGCGACGGCACCATCTCGACCGTCGGCTCCCAGCTCGCCTATCCCCAGGGCGTGACGGTGGACGGTGCGGGCAACCTCTACGTCGCCGATACGAACAGCCACCGCATCCGCAAGCTCAGCGACGGTACCCTCTCGATCGTCGCAGGTAACGGTCAAGGCGGCTTCTCGGGGGATGGCGGCACGGCCACCAGCGCCCAGCTCAGCTATCCCAAGGGGGTCGTGGTGGACGCCGCGGGCAACCTCTACGTCGCCGATACGAACAACTTCCGCATCCGCAAGCTCGACGCCGTCGCTCAGACGATCTCGACCGTGGCAGGCGATGTCTCGGGCGAGGCCATGACCGCAGGCGCCTTGAACGTGGACCTTGCCGGGCCCGCAGCGACCGCCGAGGACGCGCAAGGCAACCTCTACATTGCCGATAGGTACAACCACCGCGTCCGAAAGCTCGGTATCGACGGCACCCTCACGACCGTCGCCGGCACCGGAGTCCCCGGCGAAGCCGGGGACTCCGGCGTGGCCACCAGCGCTCAGTTGAACCAGCCCCAGAGCGTGGCGGTGGACGCCGCGGGCAACCTCTACATCGCCGATACGAACAACAACCGGATCCGCATGGTGCCCGCGACCGACGGGACCTACTTCGGCATCCCCATGGTCGCCAACTCCCTCTACACCTTCGCCGGCACCGGAGTCTCCGGCTTCTCCGGAGACGGCGCGGCGGCCGGCAGCGCCCAGCTGAACGCTCCTCTGGGCGTGGCGGCGGACGCCGCGGGCGACCTCTACATCGCCGATACGAACAACAACCGCATCCGCAAGGTCGACCACACCACCGGCTTCATCGCGACCGTCGCCGGCACCGGCGTGTACGGCTTCACCGGGGACGGCGCGGCCACCAGCGCCCAGCTGAACCATCCCCAGGGTTTGGCGGTGGACGCCGCGGGCAACCTCTACATCGCCGATACGTACAACAACCGCATCCGCAAACTCAGCGGCGGCTCCATCTCGACCGTCGCCGGCAACGGCTATTCCTACGGCCTCAGCGACTACCGGGTTGCCGGATACTCCGGCGGCGAGGTCGCCTCCCGCATCACCCTGGACAGCCCCGAGGGCGTGGCGGTGGACGCCGAGGGCAACCTCTACGTCGCCGATACGGAAAACAACCGGATCCTCAAGGTCGCCCTCGGCGGCGCCGTCTCGACCGTGGCCGGAAACGGCATCTACGGCATCGACGGCGACGGCGGGCTTGCGATCAATGCCAGGCTGGCCTCCCCGCGTGGCGTGACGGTGGGCAAGGCGGGCAACCTCTTCATCGCCGATACCGACAACAACCTCATCCGTTCCGTCGGCTTCTGAGCCGCCGTCACCTCGGCAGGCATCGCGTTCGCGGTGCCTGCTTTTTTGGCCCCCTTGACCCCTGAGCCCCGCGATCCTTGTCACTGCTTGGCGAATCCTCTAAACTGGCCTCCATGTCTGCAGAAATCCCGAACTCGACGCTGCTCCAGACTTATCGCAAGCGCCTGTGGGTGGGCCTTGGCGCCGCTTTGGCCCTGCGACTGGTGCTCATCCTCTTCCCGATGGCCTTCTGGGTGGACATGGACACCTTCATGGCCTGGAGCCGGCGGCTCGTCGAGGTGGGGGTCCCGAACTTCTACGCCCCCGACTACTTCTGCGACTACCCGCCGGGCTACCTCTACGTCCTGTCGGGCCTCGGCCACCTCTACCACCTCTTCGACCCCAGCTGGGCCCACTACGGCCGGGGCCTGGGCCTTTCCGCCCTGCTCAAGGCGCCCGCGGTCCTCGCGGACGTGGCCTCGGCCTACGTGATCTTCCTCATCCTGCGCGGCCGGGTCACGATCCGCAGCGCCTACCACGGCGCCCTGGTCTACGCCTTCAACCCGCTGGTGCTCTTCGTCTCGGGGATCTGGGGCCAGATCGACAGCGTGCTGACGCTCGCCATGCTCGCGGCCGTTTGGCTGCTCTTGCGCAACCGGTTCGTGACCGCGGCGGCCACCGCGGTGCTCGGGGTCATGCTCAAGCCCCAGGGCCTCTTCCTCGCGCCGTTCTTCGTCCTCTCCCAGTGGTTCCGCCGGGCGTGGTGGGTGTGGCCGGCCGCGGCCCTCGCGGGCTTCGCTCTGGTCTGGGCGCTGACCTTCCCCTTCCACGCGGGCGGCGCGCCCGTCGTTGGTCCCTTCGCCTTCCTCTTCGAGAAGATGATGGCGACGGCAGGGACCTACACCAGCAGCACCATCAACGCCTTCAACATCTGGGCGCCGACCAGCCTCGACAACGGGGTGCTGATGTGGGGCGATCGTTACAGCGACTCCCGGACCATCTTCGGCCTCACCCACCGGGCCCTGGGCCTCGTCTTCGTGGGCATCCTCTCGGCGTGGATGGGCGTCTACCTCTACCGCAAGCGCCACGCGGGCCTCGCCCCGCTCATGCTCGCCTCCAGCCTCCTGCTCCTGGGCTTCTTCCTCTTCCCCACCCGGATGCACGAGCGCTACATGTTCCCGGCGATCGCCTTTCTGACCCTCGCCGCGAGCGCCAATCGCCACTTGATCCCCAACATGTGGGCCTTCACGGCGACGGCGACCCTCAACGTCCTCTACGTCTACGTCTACTACACCAACCAGCAGCTCTTCTACGCCGTCCCCGCCCCGGTGCGCACCGTCGTCATCGTGGGGGCGGTGCTGGTCAACATGTGGACCTTCGGGGACCTGGTCGGCTACACCTTCGGCCGGCGCCACGAGACCGCCTGGCGCCCCACCACCTCGCTGCGTCAGGCGCTTCTGGGCAAGGGCGCTTCCGAGATGGAGGCCGAGAGCGCCCCCGAGCCGTGGGACAGGCGTGACTGGCAGTGGATGCTCGGCCTGATGGGGGCCTTCCTCGCCCTCGGGCTGTGGCGCCTGGGATTGCCTGCCGAGCAGATCTTCGACGAGGTCTACCACGCCCGCACCGCCGAGGAGTACCTCAAGGGGATCAGCCCCTACGAGTGGACCCACCCGCCCCTGGCCAAGCTCATGATCGCGGTGGGGGTGGCCCTCTTCGGCATGAACGCCTTCGGCTGGCGCATCGTGAGCCTCCTGGTCGGCGCCCTGACCCTCGGGGTCTTCTACCTGCTCGCGCGCCGCATGCTCGATCGGCGGCGCCCGGCCTGGATCGCGACCCTGATGCTCGCCTGCGACGGGGTCTTCTTCGTCCAGTCGCGCGTGGCGATGACCAACATCTACGTGGTCTTCTTCCTCCTGCTCGCGACGCTCGCCACCTGGGAGTTCATGCGAACGCGCAAGGAGCGCATGCTGCCGCTCGCAGCGCTCGCTCTGGGCGCCGCGCTCGCCACCCGCTGGTCCACCATGTACGCCTGGGGCCTGTTGGGCCTGCTCATCGGCGTCTACGTCCTGTTCTGGGAGGCCCCGCGCCGGCAGCCCAAGGAGATCGGCCTCTTGGCCCTGCGGTGCATCGGGTACTTCGTCGCCATCCCGGTGGCGGTCTACCTGCTGAGCTACATCCCCTACATGGCCCAGGGCCATGGGCTCGGCGAGGTGCTCCAGATGCAGAAGAACATGTGGGGCTACCATGCGAACCTGAACGCCAGCCACAGCTACTCGTCGCCCTGGTGGCAGTGGCCCCTGATGGTCCGCCCGACCTGGTACTATTACCATGACTGGAAGAACGGCCTGATCTCGGGCATCATCGCCATCGGCAACCCCGCCCTGTGGTGGGCGAGCATCCCCGCGCTTCTGGCCATGGCCTACGTGGCATGGCGCAGGAAGCTCTGGATGGGGTGGTTCGTCGTCACGATGGGCCTGGGCATGTACCTGATGTGGGCCATCCAGCCGCGCCCCCTGGTCTTCATGCACTACATGTTCGAGACCATCCCCTTCTCCATCCTCGCCATGGCCTACTTCATGGAGCGGCTGTGGCGGCAGGAGGACTGGGAGCCCGTCGCCTCGACCTACCTCGCTCTGGTGGTCGGCCTGTTCGCCTTCTTCTACCCGCTCCTGTCGGGGCTTCCCATCCCGGAGCAGTTCTACCGGATGCACATCTGGTTCAGGACCTGGATCTAGCGCCTGCGGCTATTTATTGAAGGAACCTGATTTTGTCCCCCCACCGAGCATCTAACAAAACCAGGCATTTGTTGAGTTTGGCCGCCATGGCGGCTTGACGGAACAGTTTTGTTCGACGCTCGCCCCCACCCCCGCCCCACCGGGGGGCGGGGAGGCTAGCCCCAAGGATGATTCATTGAGCGCCATTCAGTTCTCGGTTGAAGCCAAGCACGGCCGCGCCCGCGCCGGCACCCTCACGACCCCCCACGGCAAGGTCCGGACCCCGGTCTTCATGCCGGTGGGCACCCAGGCGACGGTCAAGGCCCTGACCCCGCACCAGGTGGCGGACACCGGCGCGAGCATCATCCTGGCGAACGCCTACCACCTCTACCTGCGCCCCGGTCACAAGCTGATCGAGCGCGCCGGCGGCGTGCACCGCTTCGAGCGGTGGAACGGCAGCATGCTCACCGACAGCGGCGGCTTCCAGGTCTTCTCGCTGTCGGACCTGCGCAAGATCACCGAACAGGGCGTCCACTTCCGCAACCCGGTGGACGGCTCCAAGCACTTCATCGCGCCCGAGACCTCCATGGAGATCCAGAACTCGCTCGGCGCCGACATCATGATGGCCTTCGACGAGTGCGTCCCCGGCATGAGCTCGCACGCCGACGCCCTCAAGGCGGTCGATCGCACCACCCGCTGGGCCGAGCGGTGCCTCGCGGCCCACCAGCGCCCCAAGGACCAGGCCCTCTTCGGCATCATCCAGGGCAACGTCTACGACGACCTGCGCACCCGCAGCGCCGAGGCCCTGGTCCCCATGGACTTCCCCGGCTACGCCATCGGCGGGCTCTCGGTGGGCGAGCCCAAGGAGAAGATGTACCCGGCGCTGGCGCACAGCACGACCCTCCTGCCCGCTCACAAGCCCCGCTACCTGATGGGGGTGGGCATGCCCGAGGACCTGGTGGTGGGCGCGGCCCTCGGCGTGGACATGTTCGACTGCGTGCTGCCGACGCGGCTCGCGCGCCACGCGAGCTTCTTCACCGACCAGGGGCGCCTGACCATCAAGAACGCCGTTTTCCGCGAGGATCCCGAGGTCCTGATGGCGGGCTGCGACTGCTATACCTGCTCCTACGGCTTCGAGCGCCGCTACCTCCACCACCTGGTCCGCGCGCAGGAGTACCTGGCCCATACCCTGCTGAGCATCCACAACATCCGCTACCTGATCCGCCTGATGGAGGGGATCCGCGCCTCGATCCTTGCGGGCACCTTCCCCCACAGCCACCGGCACTTCGTCACCCCCTCGTTCTGGCCGCTCCTGGGCCTCGAGGCCGACAGCGAGCAAGCCGCCTTTCTGCCCTGATTCGCGCGGATCTAGAATGACGCCGGGCGCTCGGGTGTTCGAAAGGGGAGGACTGATGCGGCCGCGCAACCTGCCGTTATGGCTCACGTGGGTCCTGCTGGCGCTCGCCTACAACGGCGTCGCGCAGCTCACCTTCGCGCTCGGCCTGGTGCAGGACAACGTCTCTGCCATCTGGCCCGCGGCGGGCTTCGCCCTGGCCGCGGTCCTGCGCCTCGGCTACCGTGCCTGGCCGGGGATCGCCCTCGGCGTCCTGCTCAAGGGGACCGTCCGCGACATCCCCTCCATCCCCACCCTGGGGCTCGGGGTGAGCGACTGCCTGATCCCCCTGCTCGGGACCGCCCTGGTGTACCGCTTCATCGGGCGCGATCGCCTCCTCGCCACCACCCGGAACGTCCTGCTGTTCGCCTTTCTGGGCTGCGGCGCGAGCGTGGCCGCGGGGGTGGCGATCGGTGGCCTCATCCGGATCGTCGGAGGGGAACTCGCGTGGAGCAACGCCGCTTCGGTCATGGGGGGGTGGTTCGTCTCGGACGCGGTCAGCGCGCTGGTCGTCGCCTCCTTGATACTGAGCTGGACCGCGCCCGATCGCGCGCCCTGGCTCCCGCGCAGGGGCGTCGAGCTGGTGGGGCTCCTCGCCCTGCTCGCGGGGGCGGCGCAGGTCATCTTCGGGGGCGTCCTGACGCCGTGGATCGGCCAGTCACCCGTCGTGTACCTGGTGATTCCCGTGCTCATGGTCGCCGCGTTCCGGTTCGGGCAGCGCGGCGTCACCCTCTCCAACCTGGTGCTGTGGTTGCTCGCGATCGCGGGCACCCTCAGGGGACTCGGGCCCTTCGCCGCCCAGCAAGATCGAGGGGCGCTGCTGTTCCTCGAGATCTTCGTCGCCGTCACCGCCGTCTCGACCATGGTCATCGCCGCCGTGCTCGCCGAGCGGGAAAGGGCGGGCGAGGAGCTGGCCGCCGCCTACGAGCGCCTCAAGGAGCTCGATCTGCTCAAGAGCAACCTCCTCAACGCCGTCTCCCACGAGCTGCGTACCCCGCTGACCTCGATCCAGGGGTTCGCCGAGTTCCTCGAAGATCGCTTGGCCGGTGACCTGAGCGCCGAGCAAGCGCATTTCGTCCAGCAGATCCAGCAGGGGAGCCGGCGACTGGCGCACCTGGTCGACGACCTGCTGGACGTGGCCCGCGTGGAGTCGGGGACCTTCAAGCTCGCGCTGGAGGAGGCCGACCTGGCGCATGTCATCCGGGAGAGCGTCATGAGCTTCCAGCCGCAAGCCAAGGAGGCGGGTGTCACCCTGACGGAGGTGGGGCTCGGCGATCCCCTGCCGATCCGGATCGATCCGAAGCGGGTCGGGCAAATCCTTCTAAACCTGATCGGCAACGCCATCAAGTTCACGCCCCCGGGCGGCCGGATCAGGCTCGGGCTCACCCTCGGCGAGCACGAGGTCCGCGTCCAGGTCCAGGACACGGGGATCGGGATCCCCCCCGAGGACCTGCCGCACGTCTTCGACAAGTTTTTCCAGATCGACAACAGCCTCACGCGCCGGCGCGGAGGGACGGGGCTCGGCCTCCCGATCACCAAGGCCCTGGTGGAGGCCCACGGCGGCACCATCGGCGTGGTGAGCGAAAGCGAGCAGGGCAGCACCTTCTGGTTCGCTCTCCCGCGCGAAGCCGGCGCGACCGGCCCGAAGGAGGCTGGCGCGCGGGCGAGCCTCGACGCCTCGTAGGCGAGCCTCAGGCGACGGGCTCTTCCTCGAACAGGGCCTGCGGGTGGCGCGCGTAGCGCGCGGTCCAGTCGTCCCCCGTCTCGGAGAAGACGGAGCACGGGTAGGTCGCGAGCACCCAGGTGACGAAGTCCCTGAGCTGAGCGAGCACCGCCTGCGGCGCGTCCTGGTGGACCCGTATGCCCGAGGGGTCGAGGGTGACCAGGCCCTGGCCGTACAGGGCGCCGTACGGGTCCACCGAGATCTCGGAGGCGACGAAGCGCTTCATCTCGGGGCCCGCCGTGACCACGTAGGTCCGGTCGCTCGGATCGGGGTGGGGGAAGGCGCCCGGCAGGGCCGAAAGGCGGGCTTCCACCGCTTCGAGGTCGAAGGGCGTGAGCGTGGGGGCGAGGGTGTAGCTAATTTGCATGCTCTACCGGCAGGTTGATGTGGGTGCGCGAGGCGAGGGCGTCGAGGAAGCGCTTGCTCTCGATCGTCTGCTCACCGAAGGGAACGGCTGCGTCCTTGGCCCACTTGGGCAAGGGGGTGCCCTTGTGGTCCAGCTTGAAGGCCTCGTTGTTGAAGTCCTTCGCGCTCGATCCGGGCGGGAAGTTGACCGAGGCGCTGGCGTGGGGCTGGGGCCGGAACTTGCTGGTCGGGTCGCCCATGGGCTTGATGCGGACCATGCCGCCGTCGGGGTGGGTCCAGATCTCCATGGGCACCGGCTGGCCCGACCCGGGGTGAATGACGGGCTGGCGGGTCTTGAAGTCGGTGATGGTGGCCATCTCCGCCTGGAAGCCCCGGGCGCGAAGGTCGTCGTGGATGGCGGAAAGCGCTCGGTTGCGCAGGTCGAGGCCGCGCACCGAGGATCCGACCTCCCCGCGCTCGAAGGCGTCGAGCGCCGCGCGCGTCCGGGGGGCCAGATCCTTGCTCCAGAGCCTGGTTGAGTCGTTGTCCGCGAGCCACTTGAAGGTGACCTCGCCGGTGCTGAGGCCCCGGGCCACGCGGCCCGCCCCGTAGGTGAGCGCGGCCTCCCCGAGGCTCCCAAGCGCCCTGGCCGCGCCGTGGGCGTGCGAGGAGAGCTCCGAGCGCGAGCCCGCGGTCGCCATGCCGACCTCGTGCGCGAGTAGCGAGGCGCCGGTGCTCGCGAGGCCCACCAGGCCCGCGCCCTCGGCGATCGCCCCGATGGCGGGCAAGGCGGCGAGCGATGCCCCGCCGGTGAAGGGGGCGGCCACCACCGCCGCGACCCCGGCGACGAGACTGCCCACGGCGACGGCACCGCTCGCGGCCTGCACCAGCTGGATGCCGCCGTGAAGCGCGTCGCGGCGGGCGGCGTCCATGGCAGTCTCGACGGGGTCGAGGGGGTGGGCGATGCCCTCGACCAGCCCCTCGACCCGGCGCTTGAGCAGGGAGAGGGGGTTGCTCAGGGCCTCATGGGCCTGGTCCCGCAGGGCGATCGCCGCCTCGCGGTTGCCGATGGCGAGCTTGTCCGTCCAGTCCAGCGGCCGGGTCTGCGCCGCCGCGGGCCGCTCCCTTCCGGGGGCGGGGGCGGGGGCGGGGGCCGAAGAAGCGCTCGAAGAAGCGCTCGGGAGGGCGCTCGGGGGATGAGCGGAGGAGACTTGGCGCACGGCGGATCCCTTTGCAAGGCGGGCGAGAACGCATGACGACGATGCCCTCTTCCACCATACCCGACCCTTGCTACCTTTTCACTTTCCCGTTTCTTCATCGCGCCGCAAGGATCCAGGAGGGCGCCGTGTGATAAAATGCTGACGGCCCGCCCATTGATTCAGGCGGGCATTTGGGAGATGGCATGCGGGTCGTTGGCGCCCTGGAACGCATCGGTACACGGACGATCGGCTCGCTCGAAGCCCTGGGTCGCTTCGTCCTCCTGGCCGGCCGGGTGCTGCGCCTGGTCGCGACGGGCGCCGTCCACGGCCGCAACACCTTTTCGCAGATGGCCTTCATCGGCGTCGAGAGTCTGCCCATCGCCCTGATCACCGCCCTGTCGATCGGCATGGTCTTCACCCTCCAGATCTCCAACGAGTTCATCCGCTTCGGCGCCACCTCGGTCATCGGCGGCGTCTCGGCGATCGCCCTGACCCGCGAGCTGATCCCGACGCTGACGGGCGTGGTGATCGCGGGAAGGGTGGGGGCCGCGATCGCGGCCGAGCTGGGTTCCATGAAGGTGACCGAGCAGATCGACGCCCTGACGGCGCTCGCCAGCGACCCGATCTACTACCTGGTGGTGCCCCGCGTGATCGCATGCGCCGTGATGCTGCCGCTGCTCACCCTCGTCGGCGACGCCGTGAGCATCGTGGGCGGCTACGCGGTGGCGGTCGCCGTCAAGGGCGTCCCCCCCCAGCTCTTCGTCAACAGCCTGCAGGATTTGGTGGTGAGCTCCGACGTCCTGCGCGGGCTCGTCAAGGCGGGGATCTTCGGTGCGGTGGTGGGGCTCATCGGCTGCCACCAGGGGCTTTCGACCACCGCGGGCGCCCGGGGCGTGGGCAAGGCGACCACCGACTCGGTGGTGCTCTCGCTGATCACCATCTTCGTCTCCAACTACTTCCTCTCGGCGCTGCTCTTCCCGGGGGCCGGCAAGTGACGCCCCCGTTCGAGCAGGGGCTCGCCCTTTCGGCCGACGCCCTCGAGAAGCGCTTCGGCGCCAAGACCGTCCTGTCCGGGGCCTCATGCGACTTCGAGCCGGGCGCGATCTCGGTGGTCATCGGGCCGTCGGGGTGCGGCAAGAGCACCCTGCTGCGGATGCTCATCGGCCTGGTCGCGCCGGACTCGGGGGCCATCTACTGCAACGGCGAGGACCTGACGCGGCTGGATCAGCGCGGCTGGATCCGCTTTCGCCACGGGGTCGGGATGGTGTTCCAGTCAGGCGCCCTCTTCGACAGCATGACGGTCGCCGAGAACGTGGGCTTCTCGCTGCGCGAGCACACCGCCATGCCGGAGGCCGAGATCCGCGAGATCGCGGACGCCAAGCTCGCGGTGGTCGGCCTGGCGGGCACCGGCGACGCCTACCCGTCCGAGCTTTCGGGCGGCATGCAGAAGCGGGTCGCGATCGCGCGGGCCATCGCCCGCGATCCCCAGCTCATCCTTTACGACGAGCCGACCACCGGCCTCGACCCCATCACCTCGACGGTCATCGAGGACCTGATCGTCCGCATCTCCCGCGAGACCCGGGCCACCTCGATCGTCGTCACGCACCAGCTCTCGACCATCTTCCGCACCGCCGACCGCATCACCATGGTCCACCAGGGGCGCGTGATCGGCAGCGGCACCCCCGACCAGATGCGCGAGAGCACCGACCCCGTCATCGCGTCGTTCTTGAGCGGGGAGCCCCCGGCTCACCCCGACGAGAGGAGGCACCCTTGAAGCTCACGGCCCCCGCCAAGGTGGGTGCGTTCACCGTCCTGTCACTCCTGCTTCTGGTCGTCGGCCTGAGCTGGCTGACGCAGACCTCCTTCCGCCCGAGGGGCTACCACCTCAAGGTGGTCTTCAACGACGTGGACGGTCTGTTGCCCGGCGCCAACGTCCTCTTGATGGGCGTGAAGGTCGGCCGGGTCGCGGGCCTTTCGCCCGAGGAGCGGCTGGTGGTGGTGGACGCCGAGATCGCCGATCCCAAGACCCGCATCTTCACGGGCTCGTACTTCAAGATCCTCAGCAAGGGGATCATCGGCGAGAAGGCCCTCGAGATCTTCCCGCCCGAGGACCTTCTCGCCGACACCCTCGCGCACGACGCCACCGTCTACGGTACCAACCCCGCCCGCCTCGACGTGGCGATCGAGCAGGCCAACAAGGCCCTGCGATCGCTGCGCGACCTGGCCGACTCGCCCGAGACGCGCCTGGCCCTCAAGGACGGCCTCTCGCAGGTCAAGGCCACCATGGCGGGCCTCAACGCCCTCATCGCCCACACCGACCAGGTCGCGGTCGACGCGCGCCGCTTGGTGGGCACCGCCGACGCGATCGCAGGCTCGCTCCCCCCCGACGAGCTGCGTGCCATCGTCGCCGACCTGCGCGCGCTGAGCGGCGGGGTCCGCAAGGGCTACGAGACCCTCGCCGGCGAAGGCGACCAGCTCGCCGACGCCCGCGCGGCCCTCGGCAGTCTCAAGCGCCTCACCGAGCGCCTCGATTCTCTGGCGGGGCAGGTCGAGTCCTTCTCGCATGACCCCAAGCTCAAGCGCGACGTCACCGAGATCGTCACCACCTCGCGCGACATCGTCTCCAAGGCCGCCCACGCCGCCAGCAACCCGCCCGGCATCTCGCCGCGCTTCGACCTGATGGGCGTCCAGGAGGCACAGCGCTCGTACGTCAACGGCAACTTCACCATGGGCCTTCACCTGGCCCAGGACTCCTTTTTGCTCGGCGTCGAGGAGATCGGCGAGAAGAACCTCTGGAACGCCTACTGGGGCAAGCCCAACTTCCTCGGCGACGGCCTGAGCTTCCACCTGGGGATGATCCGCAGCAAGATCGGCGCGGGCCTCGACTGGGCCCCCGCCAAGGACATGGCCCTGACCGGCGAGGTCTTCAACCCCGTCACCCCCGGCCTGCGCCTCTCGGGCGTGTACTACCCCGGCTGGTGGGGGCATCGCTACGGCCTGACCGGCGCCTGGCTCAAGGATCTCTCGGACCCGAGCGACAACCGGCTGTACGTGGGGGTCCAGTGGCGTCCGCTTGATTAATCCCTCGCTCGCCAGGGTTTAAATCCGGAGAAGACCCGCTCGTTGTCTGTGGAGTACCCGATGCCCGACGCCATCGCAAACCGCTACGAAGTTCTCGCGGCCCTGGGGGAAGGGGGAATGGGCAAGGTCCTGTCGGTCCACGACACCCTCAACGACCGCGAGGTGGCGCTCAAGCTGTTGCGCTCGCGGGGCTCGGGCACCCTCCAGCAGCTCAAGCACGAGTTCTGGACCATGACGCGGCTGCGGCATCCGAACACCGTCGAGGTCTACGACTACGGCGCCCTGGAGGACGGCACCCCCTACTTCACCATGGAGGTGGTGCCGGGCAAGGGCCTCGACGCGCTTTCGCCCATGACGAGTACGGCGGTGCGCGAGGTGCTCGTCGCCGTGTGCCAGGCCCTCGGCTACATCCACGCCCAGGGCTACGTCCACGGCGACCTCAAGCCCGAGAACATCCGCCTGGCCGACTCGGGCGTCGTGAAGCTGATGGACTTCGGCCTCATGGAGCGCGCCGGGCGAGCGGGGGGCACCATCCGGGGCACCCTGCGCTACATGGCCCCCGAGATCGCGCGCGGGGGCGCAGTCGATCGCCGCGCGGACCTGTACGCGCTGGGCTGCGTGGCCTATCACCTGCTCACGGGGCAGCCCCCCTACCCCGAGACCGAGGCGCGCGCCCTGATCAGGGCCCACCTGGAGGCCCCCTTGCCGCCGGCGCCCGGGCCCGACCCGGAGCTCGCCGCGCTCGTGCTGCGCCTGATGGCCAAGGATCCCCTGCAGCGCTGCCAGTCGGCCGCCGAGGTCCTCTCGCGCCTCGGCCTCGACGCCGAGGAGGCGGCCATGCCGCTGCTCTCGGCGGGCTTCGTCGGGCGCGAGGCCGAGACCGGCGCCTTTGGCGAGCGCCTCGGCGCGGGGCCCGGCGCGGCGCTCAGCGTGCTGGGCGAGCCGGGCAGCGGCAAGAGCCGCCTGGCCCAGGAGCTCAACCTGATCGCCCAGCTCCAGGAGCGGGCCACGGCGCTCGTGCGCTGCCGGGAGCACGCGGCCCCCTACGAGAGCCTGGTCACGGCCCTGCGCGCCCTGATGCCGCTCGCCAGGTCCGCCTGCCCCGCGATCCTCGAAGCCCAGGCGCCGGTGCTCGCCCGCCTTCTGCCCGAGCTCGCGGGGGCCGAGCCGCCCGAGGCCCTGGAGCCCCAGCAGGAGAAGATGCGCCTCCAGGCCGCCGTCACGGAGGTGCTCTCGGCCGTCGCCCGCGCGCGGGGGCTGGTGCTCATCGTCGACGACGCCCAGTGGCTCGACGCCCCCTCGCTGGAGCTGATCGAGCACCTGGAGCGCAACGCGCACGACCTCGCGTTCTGGATGGTGCTCGTCGGCCACGAGGCCCCTTGGCTCGAGCCCATGCGCCTCTCCAACCTGGACGAGGCCGAGGCCCGCGCCATGGCGGCCTCCATGCTGGGCAGCCTCGCTCTCGCCGACGACCTCTTCGCGCCCCTGCTGACCCTCACCCGGGGCAATCCCCGTCACCTGTCCGACCTCCTACACCACCTGGTCGAGGCCGGCCTCCTGGTGCGCGACGGCGGCGCGTGGCGCCTGGAGGGGGGGCTCGATCTCGCGGCCCTGCCGAAGGACCTGCAGGGCATCAACGCCCAGAAGCTGGACGCCCTCGCCCCCGAGGCGATCGCGATCGCGCGGGCCGTGGCGCTCGCGCTCCGCGCCCCTCTCGCCCTCTTGGAGCGCGTCGAGGGGCTCCCGGTCGAGGAGCAGCTCTACCAGGCCCTCTGCGAGCTCGAGGGCGAGGGCGTGCTCGTGCTCGGCCCCGAGGGCTACGCGGTGACCCACCAAATGCTGCAGTCGCTCGTCGTGGGCGCGATGGGCGAGCGCGAGCGAAAGGCCCTGCACGGGCGCATCGCCCTGGCCCTGGTGCCGGGGCTGGAGGCCTCGCCGAGGGACGCGGCCCTGCTCAACGCGGTGGCCGACCACATGCTCGAAAGCGACGCGCCCGCTGGCGCCGCCCCCTACGCCGTGGCCGCCGCCGAGCGCAACCTCGAGCTCTTCGCCAACGCCGAGGCCCGGCGCTACCTTTCAGCCGGCCTTTCGGCCCTGGATGCGGCCGAGCCCGACCCCGCGCTGCGCCTGCGCTACCTGAGCGCCCTGGGCGACGTGGACCGCCGCCTGGGCGACTTCCAGCAGGCGTGCGCCTGGTTCGAGGAGGCCCTCGCGCTCGGGACGGCGAGCGGCGACCCGGTTTTGAGGGCCCGGCTGCTCAACGGCCTGGGCAAGGCCCGCCAGGCCATGGCCGACTACCCGCGCGCGATGGAGGCCCTCGCCGAGAGCGCCGAGCTCGCCGAGGCGGCCGGCGCCGATCGCGAGAGGGCGCGCGCCCTGACCACCCTCGGCCGGATTCGCTACTTCGGCGGGGACGTGGAGGAGAGCGTCCGCATCTACACCCTCGCCCTCGAGACCTCCCGCGAGGCCCAGCTCCCCCTGTACCTGGCCGAGAGCCTGGCCTTCCTCGGCTACCTCTTCGCCTCGGATCCCGAACGACAGGAGGAGGGGCTCGGCCACCTCCAGGAGAGCCTGCTCATCAAGCACGCCATCGGCGACAAGATGGGCCTCAACGACACCACCATGCTGCTCGGCAACGCCTACCTCGCGCTCGGCCGGTACGCCGAGGCCAACGAGTGCTTCCTCCAGTGCCAGGTGCTCAACGAGGAGACGGGCCAGCGCGACGAGGCCATCTTCGGCCTGTTGAACCTGGCCATCGTGGCCTTCGAGATGGGCGACCTCAAGGAGGCCCTGCGCCTCTCGGAGCTCGCGCGCGAGGGGGCCGTCCAGACCCAGAGCCGCTTCGCCGAGGGCATGGCCGTGACCCTCATGGGGATCTCGCGCCTCCACCTGGGCCAGCCGGGGCAGGGGATGGCCGAGGTGGACGCGGGGCTTGCGCTCGCGCGCGAGATGAACAATCGCTACCTGGAAGTCACCATCGCCACTTACCGCGCCGACGCCCTGCTTCAGCTCGGTCGCCACGCGGAGGCGCTCGAATACGCGAATGCCGCCCTCGGCGTGGCCGAGGAAGGCGGGATGCGCGAGAACATCCCCCCCCTGCAAGTCATGGTGGGGCTCGCCCGGATCCTGACGGGCGAGCGCGAGGCGGCCCGCCTGTGCCTGGCGCAGGCCCGCAAGGCCGCAGAGGAGACCCGCGCCCGCGGCACCCTCGCCAAGGCCGGCTGGGCCCTGGCGCTGCTCACCGCCCAGCAGCGCGACTACACCGGCGCCCAGAAGCTCGCCCACGAGGCCCTCCAGGACGCCGACGAGGTCGGCGCTCGCTACCTCTCTGCGCAGATCCACGCCCTCCTGGGCGAGCTTCAGCTGGTGCAGGAGCACCGCAGCCTCGCCAGCGAGCACCTGCGCAAGGCCCAGCACCTGGCCGAGAGCATCGGAAGCCCCCTGCTTCACGGCAGGGTCCTGCGCCTGCTCGCCGAGGCCGATCCGCTGCGCGCCGACGACCTCAGGCGCATGGCCAAGAACGGCGCCATGCGCCTCTACGACACCCTCGACGCCGACGCGCGCGCCACCTTCGAGGCGGCCTGGCATGCGCCCTGGGTCCCGCGCGCGGCCGCGCGTCAGCAAGCGGGCACCTCGCTCGAGGAGCGCCTGGGCAGGCTCGGCGCCGACATGCAGGACCTGATCCAGAGCGCGAGGGACGAGGCCGCGCGCCACGCCGAGCTCGCGGACTCGCATCGCCACCTTGAGCAGCTGATCGACTTCGCCCTCAAGATCAGCCAGATCCACGACCTGCAGCTGGTCCAGGAGATGGTCATGGGCCTGATCCTCGAGATCAGCGGGGCCGAGCGGGGCTTCTTGCTCCTGCTCAAGCACCACGAGCCCACCATCTGCCAGAAGCGGGGCATCGAGCCGTCCGCCCAGAGCGCCGACTGGCTGCGCTGCCAGGCGATCGCCGACGAGGTGCTGAACAGCGAGCAGCCCCTTTACCTGAGGGACGCGAGCGCCGACGATCGCTTCGATTCGCTCGAGCAGGCGCCCGAGGCCCGGACCGCCCTGTGCGTCCCGCTCAAGATCCGCAATGCGGTGGTGGGGGCCGTCTACATGGATCGCCCGCTCGACAAGGGGGGGTTCGGCGACCACGACCTGGAGGTGGTGACGAGCCTCGCCGCCCTCTCGGCCACCGCCATCGAGAACGCCAACCTGCACGAGGAGTGGCAGGACAAGAGCCGCAAGCTGGAGATGCTCAACCACCTCTCGCGGACCATCTCGACCACCCTGGTGACCGCGGAGGTCCTGGAGCTGGTGGTGAAGCTGACCCTCGAGGTGACGGGCGCCGAGCGCGGCTTCTTCATGCTCTGGGAGCAGGACCAGCTGAGCTGCCGGGCCGCCTTCGATCGCCTGGGCGCGCGGCTCGACCCCGAGGACGAGGCGATCAGCCGATCCATCTGCCAGAAGGTGCTGGAGAGCGGCCATCCGCTCTGCGTGGCCGACGCCCTCTCGGACGAGGAGTTCCAGGTCCAGGAGAGCATCATGGCCCTGGAGCTCCGGACGGTGATGTGCGTGCCGGTCATCGCCAAGCAATCGGTGCTCGGCCTGCTCTACGTGGATTCCCAGGCGATCGTCAACGCCTTTCGGGCCCACGACCTCGAGATCCTCGAGGCGATCGCCAACCACGCGTCGGTCGCCATCGAGAACGCCCACCTGTACACCCAGCTGGCGCGCCGCGCCCAGGAGCTCGAGGAGCTGGTCGCCCTCTACGAGGAGGCCAACCTGCGGGCCTCGACCGACCCCCTGACCGGCCTCCACAACCGCCGCTTCTTCCAGGACCAGCTCAACCGCGACTTCGCCCAGGCCCGGCGCCACCGCCGGCACCTGAGCGTGATCATGCTGGACATCGACCACTTCAAGAGCTTCAACGACACCTACGGCCATGCGCTCGGCGACCAGGTGATCCAGAGCGTCGCCCAGGTGATCGGCCTGGCCGTGCGCCTGGCGGACGTGGTCGCCCGCTACGGTGGCGAGGAGTTCATCGTCGCCTTGCCCGACACCGACCTGGAGGGCGCGGTGATCGTCGCCGAGCGCATCCGGCGCTCGGTCGCCGAGATCGCGCTGAGCGATCCCGAGGGCAATCCCCTGCGCCAGATCACCGTGTCCCTGGGCGTGAGCGCCATCCGGCTCGAGGACGAGCGGATCGCCGAGCTGGTCGAGCGGGCGGATCGCGGCCTCTACGTGGCCAAGGTCAAGGGCCGCAACCAGATCCGCGTCATCGACCAGGAGGACCGCTGAGCCTCACTTAACGAAACAATAATGATCTCTCAACATCCCGTTGAAAGGAGCGAGGGTTCAGGCGGGTATAAGGCCCTTGGCAAGCAAAACGCGCAAGACGTAAGCAAATCATCTGGAGGGCTGGTATGAACATCGGGAATTTTGTGGGCGGCCTCGTCCAGGGGTTGTTCGGCGGCGGTAAGGCCGGCAACGCCATCGGCAACGCCATCGGTGGCCTGATCAACGGCGGCAAGGCCGAGGACATCTTCAAGGACCTCTTCAAGAACCTCTTCACCGACACCTCGACCGCCGGCACCCCCGCGGGCGAGAAGGCGGGCTCCACCGGCTCGACCGTCATCCGGTCCCTGATGACCGAGGTCACGAAGAAGTAAGGTTCCGCGCTTCAACTTTGGACCTTCGCGAAGGGAGGGGCGATCCGAGGATCGCCCCTCCCTTCGCGTCCATTGCCGGCTCAGCGCTGGTTCAGCATCCCGGCGTCCAGCTCCGCCTTCTGGTAGCCCGCAGGGACGCCGAACAGGCCCGCGGGCTGCTGACCCTTGGTCACGCGCGAGATCGCGATCCGGAAGCGCGGCTTGCCCGCCACCGATCCCTCGATCTGCATGGGCAGCTCCAGCGCGTCCGAGAGCCAGACGGTGTAGTCGGTGCCGCCGATGGTCTTCTGGTAACCGGTGCAGCGCTGGGCGCCCTTGACCTCGGTGCCGCTCAGGCGCCTTGCGCCCTTGAGCTGGGTCTTCCAGGCGGCCATGTCGAGGAACTGCTCGACCGACGGCACGCCGGCCTGGCCACCGATGGCGTCGGCGGTCATGACGAAGGCCATCTTCTGGGCGGTGTCCAGCAGGGTGATCTGGGTCGAGCCCCGCTTGGCGAGCAGGATCGACTCGCCCATGGAGGGCTGCACCAGCTCGAGGCGCATCTTGCCGTCCTGGTAGTAGAGCGTCACCGGCGTGCGCTGCTCCGGGGCGTTGGCTCCGGCAAAGGAGACGGCGGTCCCCTCGGCCTTGAAGGCGCTCGGCGGAGCGGCGAAGGCGGGGGCGACGGGCAGGGCGAACGCCAGGATCAAGGGCAACGAGGCGCGTTTCACGGGACCTCCTTATCGCGAACGGGACGGTACCATTCTACCGCATCTACCAATCGGGCCGCTCCGCGGGCTGCCCCCTGGCCGCCTGATCCACCAGCTGCTTGAGCAGATCCGAGGCGCTGGACGGCTCGGGGGGGCGCTCCTCGCGCCTGACCTCGCCCTGGAAGCGCAGCTCCTCGTGCTGGAGCGCATCCAGGGTGGCCTGGATCTCGGCCTGGTTCGGCATCACGTCGCCCCCGCCCGATTCCTTGGGCGGCGCCTGCTTCTGGCCACTGGCACCGCCTTGCTGCTTCTCCTCGGGCAGGGCCTTGAGGCGGCGCGTCACGAGCTCGAGGTTATAGACGGCGTCCGCGTCCTTGGGGTTCGCCTTGATGGCCGAGCGGTACTCGGCGATCGCTGCCGTCCAGCGCGCCTTGCGCTCGCCCTTCGCCTCGCCCAGGCGGTACAGGGCGTTGCCCTGGTTGTACTTCACCCAGGCCAGGGTCTTGTCCCCCCTGGGAAGAAGCTCGGCAGCGCGTCCGAAGGCCTTGGCCGCGCCCTCGAAATCCCCCGCCTGGTAATGCGCGCACCCCAGGTCGTAGGCGATTTTCGGATCGTCGGGCCGCTCCTGTGCCGCCTTGACGAGGGCCGCTCGCGCCTCCTTCCACTGGCCTGCCGCGTAGGCGTCCGCGCCCCGGCGGGCGTCGGGACTCCCCTGCCACGGCCAGGTCCAGGCGGTCTGAGAGAGGGCCAGAAGGGCGAGGGCCAGCGCCGCCCCCCGGCGCACGCGGCGCAGGACCCGCTCCAGGATCAAGCGAGCCTTGAAGGGCAGCAGCAGGCGGTTCGACAGCCCCGCCTCCAGCACCAGGAGCGCCAGGGCGATCGCCAGGGGGATCTGGTACAGCAGGACCCCTTCGCTCCCCTCGCTGCCCGCTCCCCAGCGGGAGTTGAGGTGAGCGAGGATGCGCTCGGCAGCACCCGGCCGGGACGCGTCCATGAAGAGCCCGCCCGTGGCTCGGGCGACCTCCTTGAGCCCCCCGAGATCGGCGCGCGAGACGGCAGGCGAGCCATCGCCCTGCGTCCGGAAGACCGGCTCGCCGAAGAGGTCCTGGCCGTCCGGGATCTTGCCGCCCGATGGGGTCCCTAGGCCCAGGACGTAGACGCTGACCCCGGCGCGCTGGGCCTCGGCCGCCGCCTTCGAAAGCGAGCCTGCGAGCGGCTCGCCGTCGCTCACGAGCAGCACCGCCCCCGAGCGGCCCTGCAGCTGCGCAAGGGCGCTGCGCAGGGCGTTCTCTTGGTTCGAGCCCTGCCTCAGCTCGGCCATGCCGGGCCGCAGGCGCGCCGTGAGGGTCTTGACCGCTGCGAGATCGCTTGTCATGGGGCAGAAGACCAGCGCGTCGTCGGCGAAGGCCACGACCCCCGCCTTCCAGCCCGAGAGGTTGACGAGCAGCGCGTCCAGGGCGTCGCGCGCGACCCCCATGCGATCGCGCCCCAGGTCCTGCACCCCCATGCTCTTGGAGACGTCCACCGCGATCGCAAGGGCCGGCATCTCGCCGGGCAGGCGCGCGCCGAGCCGCCCGCCGATGCGCGGGCCCGCGAGCGCCACAACCAGAAGGGAGAAGGCGAGGATCAGCATGGAGAGCCGCGCCATGGGCGAGGCGAGCGAGGCCCCCACCCGCATCTCGATCATCAGGTCGGGATCGGCGTAGCGATCGCGGCGCAGGCGAAGCGCGCGGACCATCCCCGCCACGGCGAGGGCCATGGGCAGCACCAGGACGAGGCCCCAGAGGAAGAGCGGCTGGTCCCAGCTAGGCATGGGGCTTCTCCCCTCTGAGCACCGAGCCGACCCCGGTCGAGAGCAGCACCTCGACGCCGACCAGGAAAAGGGCCGCGAGCACCCAGCCGAAATAGTTCTCGCTGGGCACCCGGTGGCGCTGCGCCGGCAGCTCGGACTTCTCGAGCTGGGCGATCGCGGCGTAGGCCGCCTCGAGGCCGCGGGAGTCGGTGGCGCGGAAGTAGCGCCCTCCCGTCATCTCGGCGATCCTGGCGAGAACCTGCTCGTCCATCTTGGGCAAGAACAGGCTGCCGTCCCGGTTGCGGACGTAGACCTTGCGGCCGAAGGAGTCGGTGAGCGGGATCGGGGCCCCGCCGGGCCGGCCCACCGCGATGGTGTAGACCTTGACCCCGCGCGCCTTGGCCATTGCCGCCGCGTCCAGGGGCTGGAGGTAGCCCGAGTTGTTCTCCCCGTCGGACATCAAGACGATGACCTTGCTCTTGCCTTCGTTCTCGGCGAGGCGATACAGGCTGTTGCCGATCCCGTCCCCGATGGCCGTCCCGTCCTGGCCGACCGAGTCGAAGCCGATGCGATCCACCAGCTGGCTCACGGCCTGGGCGTCGGTGGTCAGGGGGCAGAGGGTGAGGCTCCGGCCCGCGAAGGCGACCAGGCCGAGGCGGTGCTCGGCGTTCTTCGCGACGAAGTCCTTGAGGACGCGCTTGGCCACCTCGAGGCGGTTGGCGGGCTGGAAGTCCTCGGCCCGCATGGAGCCCGAGATGTCGAGGGCGAGCATCATGTCGATGCCGTAGCGCTTCTCCTCGAACCAGCGCCCGGGGCCCTGGGGCCTCGCCAGGGCGATGACCACCAGCGCGAGGGCCGAGAGGCGCAGCGCCGCGAGGACCAGGCCGAGGCGCCTGGGGCGCTTGTCCGCGTCGGCCAGCAGGCGGAAGGTGGAGAGCGGGATCCCCGCGGGGCGCTTGCGGCGCAAGAGGGCGATCGCAAGCGGGATCAGCAGGGCGCAAAGCAGCCAGATCGGCTGGGCGAGGGTCATGGCTGCGCCTCGCTCGAGGGGGCCTCGCTTGCGGGGGGCTGGCCCGCGAACTCGAGGACCAGGTAGGCCGAGGTCAGGTGCTGCAGCAGCTCGGTGGGCGACAGGCGCACCTTGGCGAACTTGACCAGGTCGCACGCCGCGAAGATCGTCGAGAGGTTGTCCTGGACGGCCATGGGGATGCGACGCGCCTCGAGCTCCAGGAGCAGCTCCGAGCTGGTCAGGCGCCGGGTCGAGAGGCCGTAGCGGTGGAGCACGAAGTCGCGCAGGATCTCGCTGAGCTGGTCGCAGAACTTGGCGGCCTCGCCGCGATCGGCGAGCTGGCTGGCCTTGAGGGCGTCGAGGCGGCCCCGGGGGGTCTTGGGTCCCTTGGCGGGGGCGGCCGCGACCTCGTCGCTCGCCTCGTCGCTCGCGCGGCGCGACAGGTAGAAGAAGACGAGCGCCAGCACCAGGGCCATCGCCAGGACCAGCAGGAGGGCCCAAGGAGCGGGACCGGGGGCGAGGTAGGGCTTGAGGCCGCGGATGTCCTCGAGGGCACCGGCCGCCACGATGGCCGGGAGCAAGAGTTCTCGCACTAGGGGAAGAGGCCTGCGGGCTGGTCTCCGCCCTGCGGCATCACGGGCGGCGCCCCGGGCGGGGTCCCCTGCTGTTGCTGCTGCGAGAATTGCTCGGCGCGCTTCAGCATCTCGGGGGTGATGCCCGGCGGAAGCCCGCTCGCGCCGGAATCGGGCTGGGCATTGGGGGCGCCTCCCGGCATCCCGCGCAGGCCGGTGATGGGGCTTGGAGCCGGCGGGTTCTGGACCAGCGCGACGAGGCGCGCGATCTGGGGGTCCTCGGGACGCAGGGTCTGCGCCTGCTTGAAGGCGTCCAGGGCGCCTCCGGTCTGGCCCCGGTAGAGGCGCATGAGGCCCTCGGTACGCAGGCGGTCGAAGCGCTTGTTGCGCTCGGCCCAGGTCGCGTAGGCGACGGCGGGAGCCACCTGGACGCTTTCGGTCCCGACGCTGCCGGTCGCGACCGCCGTCCCCTCGGGGGTCAGCGGCCGGCGGCGCCGCCGGCGGGGCATCATGGGGGCGGGGGTCGGTTCGACCTTCGGGAAAAAGGGCGCGAGGACCGGATCCAGCATGGCCATCACCGGGGCGGTCACCCCCGCGAGGGACTCGCCGAGCCCGCCCACCACGGGAAGGTCGGCACAGCCGTTCAGGCTCAAGATGGTGGCGGCCGCGATCGCGGCGCGCAGCGGGCGGGAGCGCATCGTCCCTGGGTCCTCCTTGGCAGTTGATCTGTTAAAGATCTTACCCCTGGCGCCCTTCTCCCAAACGGTTCCTCGCTTTACCCGCGCGAAGAGGGCGTCCGGGCCGATTCGCGAGGCCACGGGCGGGGTATGAGACCACCATGAACAAGCACATCCTAGTCATGTACGAGACCGCCGGCGGCGGCCACTACGCCAACGCCCGCGCCATCGAGAACGCCTTCAAGACGCGCCACCCCGGCTGCACCGTGACCCTGATGCACATCTCGGCGGCCACCAACAGCAAGCGGGTGGAGTACCTCTACAACTCCTACAACGACATGCTCAAGGCCGATCCGCGCATGGTCCACTACGGCTACCAGATCATGAACCGGGTCAACGCCGAGCAGATCATCTTCCCGCTCTTGCTCAAGGCCAACCGCAACCTGGAGGACTACCTGCGGGAGCAGGACCCCGACATCATCGTCTCGGTGTTCGGCGTGGTCAACTACGCGGCCATGTCCGTCCTGGATCGCATGGGCTGGACCGGCAAGAAGCCCTACGTCATCTTCGTGACCGACCTGACGCGCAACTTCCTGCGCTCGTGGGTCCACCCCGAGGCGGACATGATGATCGCCATGCTCGACGAGAGCCGCGAGCAGCTGATCGCCTACGGCATGCCCGCCGAGCGGATCCGCGTGCTCCACGGCATGCCCGTCAACCCGACCTTCATGACCCAGCGCAAGTCGCGCGAGGAGGCCCGCAGGGCCCTCGGGATGGCGCTCGATCGCTTCACTGTGCTGATCACCATGGGCGGCGTCGCCAACAAGAACACCATCCGCTTCTCCAAGGAGCTGGCCGATTCGGGCCTGCCCCTGCAGCTGATCGTCGCCTGCGGCAGGAACGCGGCGCTCAAGCGCAAGATGGACCGCCTGGCCTCCCATGCCCGGATCCCTATCAAGGTGCTGGGCTTCACCGACCAGATGCCGACCCTCATGGACGCCAGCGACGTGGCCGTCTCCAAGCCGGGCCCCGGCACCATCGCCGAGCTGGCCTACAAGGAGATCCCCATGCTGATCGACGGGATCTTCGCCCCCATGCCGCAGGAGAAGGGCAACCTGGACTTCGTGGTCGAGAAGGGGATCGGCACGGTCATCACCCGCTCGTCCTCGGTCTCGGCCCAGATCCGCGACCTGATGGAGAACCCCCACAAGGTCGAGCGCCTCAAGGAGAACATGCGCCGGATCAACAATCCGGACGCGGTCTACGACCTGGTGGACCTCATCGCCAACGCCCAGGTGGCCGATGGCAAGGTCCCGAGCCTTTCGGATCGATAGGATTCTTGTAATCGCGCGGGGGATGGGATCTCAAATTCCACGAAGGCTTGGTTGATGTGAATGAACAAGAAAGTTGATCCGGCTTTTATTTCATTTTTAACGCATCCTATTCAGCCAAGGTATCTATATTAAGATCAACAATTGGCCGCCCGGAAGGGCAACGCGAGTAGGAGATACGGTCATGTCGATCAAAAATGAGGTTGCCAAGCTTGGTCATTCCATGCTGCCACATACTCTTGCAAAAGATGTTGCGCGCGAGGTTGCCGCAAAGGAGACGGCTCAGGTTGCCTCCAAAGCGTTGGCTCCCAAGATGTTTGGCGATAACCTGGCACTCGGCGCTCGGAAGAGCGCGGCTGTCCACAGCGCAGAAGCCGCCTTGCACAAGCTCGATCAGCACCCTGGCGACGGTCCGCTTACACGAGACATCGTGGAGTTTTACCAGCGCTACGTCCATCCGGGCGAGTCTGCGGAGCAGATCCAGGCCAGGGCGAAAGCCGCAACCCTTGACTTGAGCTTCTTGCCGGACCAAGGGATTCGAGCCCGAGCCGAGTCGCAAATCCACGGTACCGGCGGAACTCCGCAGTCCGTTGGAGCCATCTTGTCATCTCACCAGTTCAAGGTCGACATGACCACCGTCAAGGACCTCGCTTCAGAGGGAGCGACGATTGCACTGAGCGCGAACTGGATGACCCGAGCGAATGTCGCCACTCGGCTGGAGGGCATCTTCGGCACCGTCAATGGCTTGATTAAGAAGCATGAGCTTCTTGCCGGTCCCGTTCCACAGATCAATGAGATGCACAAGGCGATGGCAAATATGGACTTCGTCTTCCATCCGCCCAACCCCGGGGCTAAAGTTCGCTTCGTCAAGTCGCATGAGCTGGAAATGTGGAATCGGACCTTTGGCAGCATTCGCGACAGCGCGACGCAACTGCTTCCCTAGCCCGGACGATTCATCAAGCATCACTCAGGCGCCCGTCGGTCTTACCGGCGGGCGTTCACGCGAACGGTTGCGGGTGAGCGATGCCGTGCTTGGGGATGATCTTGGGCAGGCGCGGCTCCAGTGCGAGAGGCAAATTCGGTGAAAGTCCGAGCGACGCCCCGTTCTTGGCGAGCCAGCCGTGGTAGGCGATCTTGGCCGCCTTGTGATTTGGTGCCGAGAAGCGTTCCAGGACCTTGTTGTTGACCAGGCCGATCAGGTGGTCGACGCAGTTGCCCTCGCACCGGTCGTAGACTTCCGGCGCGGCGAAAGCGGCATCCGCCCTGACGAGGATGCGAACCTTCGGCCAGCGCGCTCGAATGCGCCGGACCATGCGCTTGAGGAGGGCGATCGTGGCCACGTGATGCTGAAGATCTTGGCCGCGAACTGCCTGCGGATGCTGGAGATGAGGACGGGTGAATCGATCGCCGACCTGCGGCAGCATTTCGACCGCATCTTGGCCACCCAGGTGACCGAATACGGGCGCCGCGTCTGGAAGTGCTCGGAGCTGTCCGAGGCCGATCGCGCGACGCTCAAGCGGGCTGGCGCCGGGGAGCCACCGGCGAAATGGCAGGCCTGGAGAGAATCGCCGGCAACGGCGGAAAGCCAATCAGCATGAGCCTCTCAAGCATGATTTTAGCCGACAACTGTCGAAACCGCGTCAAGCAGATCGGCGAGCACGTGGTTCGGGTCCGAGAGGCCCTGGCCAAAAAGGAACCCGAGGGGTCGCACTCCAAGTCGGTGTGCGCTGTGGCCACGCACCCGAGCCTGAAGCGGTACGTAAAGCCGTCCGAGAAGGTGTCGGGACGCTACGTGCTGGACCAGGAGGCGATCCGGCGCGAGGAGCAACTGGCAGGAACACGTTTGCTGCGAACGACGCTCACGGAAATGAACGGCCACGAGGTGTTCGACGCCTACCAACTATTGCAAGTGGTGGAACGGAATCACCTGGAATACAAGGGACCGCTGCAACTGCGGCCTTGCTACCACCGTTCGAGCGAGCGCATCCGAGCGCATGTGATGCTGACGATCCTGGCCGCAAACTGCGTGCGGGCCTTGGAGAAGCGCACCGGCGAGTCGATCGCGGAGCTGCGAAAGCGCTTCGATCGGGTGCAGGCCCACCAGGTATCCGAGGGTGGGCGACTCAAGTGGACCTGCTCGGATCTCTCGGAGTCCGACCGTGCAACGATCCGGAAGGCTGGGGCAGGGGAGATTCCCCCTTTCTGGCGGGTCTGGAGAGACCCGATCGCCGCCCCGGAAAACCGCATCATGTCATGCGATCAGCCAATGGACGTCTCGTAACTGTCGAACCCGCGCTCAACTTACCCACACGATCCTGCTGAGAACCTTTTGAGCCTTTCGGCGCGACATAACGCGTGTTTTCGAGGTCATTCCTCAACCATGAGATATTCCCATGACCAGCGCTTCGCGGCCTGTTCGTCAGCAGGGTTGTGTCGTGAAGGTCGAATTGTAATGACTATTCGACCTCTGCGCCCCGGTGCAGGGCGATCATCTCCCGGTAGATTGACTCCATCTGACCGATGCAGGCCTCGAGCGCGTGGTGCTGGACCAGCTCCACGCTGCGCGCCCCGTACTGCGCGCGCAACTCGGCGTCGCCGACCAGGCAGACGATGCGCTCGGCCAGGTCGTCCGCGTTGCCCGGCTGGTGCAGGAAGCCGTTGGAGCAGTGGTGGACGATCTCGGGGATCGCCAGCGCGTTGGCCCCGATGAGCGGCAGGCCGCTCGCCGCCCCCTCGAGCAGCACCATCCCCTGCAGCTCCGACTCGGAGGGCAGCACCAGCATGTCGGCCGCACGGTACACCAGAGGAAGGGTCTGGTCGTCCACCAGCCCCGTGAAGGTCGCGTGCTCGGAAAGGCCGAGGCCCTCCACCATCCCCTTCACGTCGAGGGCACCCGCGCCCATGAAGAGGAAGTGGCACTGGGTCTCGGAGAGCACCTTGGGCATGGCCTCCAAGAGGACGTCCAGGCGCTTCTCGAGGGCGAGGCGGCCGGCGTACAGGACCACGGGGCGATCATTCGGCAGCTTGAAGCGGGCACGCAGCCGATCCTTCTCGCCGGGCGAGGGCGGCGTGAAGACGTTGAGGTCCACCCCGTTGGAGACGGGCACCGGCTGCTTCTCCAGACCCCGCTCGGTCAGCATGTCGCAGGCGAGGTTGGTCGGCGCCGTGACGAAGTCCACCTGGTTGAGGAACGAGACGACCTCGGTCCAGTAGACGTTGTCGAAGATCTTGTAGGCGAGCCAGTCGCGATCGACCTTGAAGGGGATGAGGTTGTCCGGGATGCCGTGATTGCTCGCGACCACCGGGATCCCCAGGCGGCGCGCGTTCTTGAGGGCCGCCGAGCCCATGATGGTCGGGGTGACGAGCTGCACCAGGTCCGGCCGGATGCGCTGGATGGTGTGCTCGACCAGGTTCTCGGGCAGGATCGTCAGGCGCGGCGCGGACTGCTTGTTGGTGTTGGTCGCCAGGTGCAGGGCCGGGATGGCGCGGGCGCGGACCACCGTCGTCTGGCCGTCACGCTCCACGTAGTTGCGCAGGCCCTGGGTCCCCGGCGCGAGGATGGTCACGTCGTGGCCGCGCTCGGCAAGGCCGTGGGCCAGCCGGCGGATGGTGATGGCGCTGCCGCCGAGCGTCGGGGGATAGTACTGATCCGCTACCAAGAGCAGCTTCATGGTTTTTCGGCCTCTTTCCGGGGCCCCGGCCCACCGGCACGGCATCCCACGAGGACCATACTAGCCAGGCGCAAGTCGGCGCGTCAAGCGAAGCCGGGGCCTACTTCGGGGCCCCGGTCAGGACGCGCAGCAGTCCGCCGATGAGCCAGCTGGCCAGAGAGACCAGCACCGCAGCGATCATGGCGGTCGCGAAGGCGGGCACGTGCATCCCCTGGGCCACGAAGTCCTCGATGCGCACCCCCTTCACCACGAAGGGCACCAGCCACATCATCAGGCCGTTGATCACGAGCAGGAAGAGGCCGAAGGTCACCAGGGTCAGGGGGAAGGCGAAGAGCTGGAGGATGGGGCGCAGGATCGCGTTGAACAGGCCGAGCACGGCGCTCGCGAGCACCGCGGAGATCGGATCGCTGACGTGGAAGCCGGGAAGGTAAAGGGCGATGGCGAGGAAGGCCAGCGCGGATGCTAGCCACTGACGGATGAGGACCACTTTTGCCTCCAGAAGGGCGCGATCGGGGAAGACGCGAGGCCGAAGGCCGCGAGCACCAGGTGCGCCACGTCGCTGGTGCGCGCGGGTGCCATGAGCGGCGGAAGCCCCACCGTCAATAATGGGACCATGGAGTCCTCTTTCGCAAGGCTGCCGTGATTGCCCTTGCCCATGGTGAAGCCCGTCGTGAACTCGTAGCCCCGCCGGGCCGTGATGACCACGTCCGCCCCGCCGTCGAGGGCGTCTGCGAGCCGCGACAGGGCGTCGGGGTACTCCCGGTAGTCGATCCGGCCAAGAGCCGGCAGCCGCACATCCAGCACCGCGGGGTCCCCCGAGAGGTCCCAGGCGCGCCCGTGCGGATCGCGGCGGGCACCCCCCTCGCGCCAGCGCACGACCCGGGCGCTCCCGGCGCTCATGGCGCAGTAGCCCCCCCCCTCGCGCCAGGCGATCTGGTCCACGCTCGGCCAGAGCGCGACCTGCTCCAGCACGTCGGCGAGCCTGCCAGGATCGCGCAGGTAGATGAGCGCCGAGCGGTCGTTGGGGGCGATCGCGAGATCCGCCGAGCGCGCGCTCAGGCCCCCCACCGCCAAGGGAGCCACCATGAGGCCCTTGAAGGCCTTGAGGACGTTGACGGCGTAGCCCGGCACGCCGCCGATGGGGCTCTGGGCGTGATCGCCGACCAGGATCCAGCGGGCCTCGCTGATCGCCTTCTCCCAGGAGCCGTAGGCGTCCATCAGCTTGGCGAGCTGACGGTCGATGATCGAGAGGCTGTAGGCGCAGCCCATGGGCCCGGCGTGGTGGGAGCGCAGGTCGTGCTCGTTGAGGTAGACGAGGCTGAAGTCGGGGCGCAAGCGCTTGATCATGGCGGCCCCGTAGTCCCCCGCCCGGTCGTCGTTGATCCCGAAGCGGCCGAAAAGCCCCTGCCTGCCGAAGCCCCGCATGGGCACGAAGTCGCCCAGGTAGCAGTGGCGCGGCCCGCTCACGGCGAGATCCGGCGCCATCCCCGCGAGCCAGCAGATGGGCCATGGTAGCGTCGCCCGGTGAAGGCACGCCCCGCGGGTGATGGGGAAGTTGACGTTGCCGCAGACCAGGCCCGCCCCCTCGAGGACCTCGAAGACCGTGGGGGTCGCCGCGCTGAGGTGCGCGCCGTTGAGGTGGACGAAGATGTCGCGCAGCACGCGCGGCATGGTGCCCATGACCAGGCTCTGGTGCGAGGGCCAGTAGTGGACGTAGCGGTCCTCCTCGCGGTGGTACCACATGATGCCTCGGATGCCGTGAGCGCTCGGCATGGCCCCGGTCACCAGCGTGCTCAGCGCGCTCGGGGTGACGGTCGGGAAGGTCGAGACGCACTCCAGGTCGAGCGCACCCGCCGCGGCCAGGAAGGAGAAAGCAGGCAAGCGATCGCGCTCCTGCTGGAGCAAGGCCGGGTGCCAGCCGTCGATCACGATCAGGTGCAGGGGGCGCGTGTCTCGCATGGGGCATGCCTCGCTCGACGCACCGCGGCGCCGTCCCGATGCGCTTAATCTTATGTAACAATCCGCCCGTGCGTCAAGCGCAGAGCGGCTTAGCCAATGTTGTCCGGGGCGCCCCATGGCCCTAGACTGGGCGTGCGATCCCCGCCGCGAACCGGAAGGCGGCACCTCTGTGGGAGGGCCCGTCATGGAAAAGGTCTACCTGGCCAGCAAGGTGCGCACCGCGCTCGCGACCGACGAGCGGGTCGGCATGACCGACCTGCGGGTCCAGTTCACCCCCGAGGGGCGCGGGGTGGTCACCGGCGAGGTCAACTCGGACGAGCAGCGCCGGGCCGTCAGCGCGGTCCTGCACGCCCTGCCCGAGGCGCGCGACTTCCTCAACCGCACCCACGTCCGCACCGTGCGCGCCCCGGAGCAGGCCGAGGTGATCCTGCCCGGAGGTCACGCGCCATGATCCGCCTGGCCGCGAGCGCAGACCTCCACTGCCGCGCGGACGCGGTTGGCCTGTTCGCCCCCTGGTTCGCCAAGCTCAACCAGGAGGCCGACCTCCTCTTGCTGGCGGGGGATCTGACCAACTGGGGCGAGGAGGCCGAGGCCGTGGCTCTCGCCACCGAGCTCGCCAGCCTCTCGATCCCGGTGCTGTGCGTCCTGGGCAACCACGACTACCACGCCGAGCGCCCCCAGGTGGTCCGCGAGCGCCTGGAAGAGGCGGGGGCCGTCGTGCTCGAGAAGGAAGCGACGGTGGTCGAGGTCCGGGGGCAGACCCTCGGGGTGGTGGGGACCAAGGGGTTCGCCGGGGGCTTCGGCCAGGCGTGCATCGCCCCTTTCGGGGAGCCCGAGATCAAGCAGTTCATGCGCGAGACCTACGCCTGCGCGGAGGCCATCGAGCAAGGCTTGACCGGCCTCGAGACCGACTACCGGGTGGTGCTCCTGCACTACTCGCCGATCCCCGAGACCCTGAAAGGGGAGAGCGTGGGGGTGTACCCGTTCCTCGGCTCGTCGATCCTCGGCGAGCCGATCGACGCGTGCGGGGCGGATCTGGTCCTCCACGGCCACGCCCACCGCGGCACCGAGCACGGTCAGACCCCGGGCGGGATCCCGGTGCGCAACTGCTCGATCCCGGTTCTGGGCCGCCCGTACGCGCTGTACGAGCTGCAGCGCTTCGAGGAGCCCGCCCTCAGGCGCTGAGGGCCTCAGGCCCCGAGGGGCACGTCCTTGAGCAGCGACGCCACCACCCAGCCAGGCACCGCCTCGACCCCGAGGTCCGCCTGGGCGTACAGCGCGAACGACAGGGTCCGGCGCGCGTGCTCGGGCCGGATCCGGCCCAGGAAGTACGCCCAGTCGAAGGGGATCGGCGGCCCTGAGAGCATCGAGAGGCCGTCGTACCAGTCCCTTCGCTCCTCGCGGTGGGAGAGGATCTTGCGGAACAGGACGTCCTCTGGGCCCATCAGGGTGAACAGGCGGCCGTCGATCTCGTGGACGCGCGTGCGGGCGAAGGTCTCGGCGTCCAGCCGCACATTGCCCGTCGTCCAGACGATCAGATCGATCAGCACCCCGTACTTGAAGGCCTTGTAGAGCCAGCTCGCGTCGGTGTCGCGCGTGTGGAAGCCATGCTTGCCCAGCGCGTCCATGGCCACGAAGGGGATCTTCGGCGGCAGGAACAGGTCGATGTCCTTGGTGCAGCGGCGGCGCCCGTAGGCCCAGACGGCGACCCCTCCGCCCACCATGTACGGCACCCCGGCCCTGGTCAGGATCTCGCACGCCTCGTGCCCGGCGGACAGGAGGCGATGGTCGTCCGGAACTTGAGGCGTCGCGGCAGGCGGACCACTCGCCAGGAGGCGGCGCGCCTCGGGCATGGCGTCAAACATGCGCGGGAGAATAGCACGCTTCACAAAAAGAGACAATGGCCGGCCAGCGGCGTTGCTTCGTTGACGCGGGGGCTCGGACCCGGTTAGCATGGGAGGTCCCTGCCTCACCGCGGCGGGCCCCCGGCGATGGAGAAAAAGGATCCTGGCGTTGCTCACCTCCCGACTCACCCCGGCGCTCCTCGCCCTGACTCTCGGCAGCGCCCTCGCCGCCCCCGCGTTCGCGGGCCCCCTCGAAAATCGGCTCTCGGTCCTGCGCGAGCGCCATGCGAAGATCGAGAGCCGCCTTTCCTTCGCCAGGAGCCGCATGCTCGACGTCCCGGCGGAGCGCGCCGAGGTGGACCTCGCGGTGGGCAAGATGGCCCTGGACACCGCCGGGCTCCTGCTCGAGATGCGCGAGGACCCCAAGCGGGTGCAGGGGTGGCTGGACAAGGCCGGCGAACGCCTGGACGCCTCGTACCTCGGGACCCTTCCCTCGCGCGGCGTCGAGGCCCGGGGCCTCTTCATCGACATGTCGTCGCTGCCCAGGACCAGAGAGGGCATCCGCGAGCTGGTCGGGCGCCTGTCGCGCGCCAACTTCAACATGATCATCCCCGAGGTGTTCCGGCGCGGCTACACCCTCTACCCCAGCCGCTTCACCGACAAGGACCCCGAGTTCGCCGGGCTCGACTTCGACCCCTTCCGGACGCTCGTGAGCGAGGCGCACCAGGCCGGCATCGAGGTCCATCCCTGGATCTGGACCTTCCGCGTCAAGAGCCCCGGCTTCGGCGACCCGGTGCTCTCGCGCCTGCCGGCGCTCGCCGCCCGCAGCGCCAGGACGACCGAGCCGCGCTTCCTCTCGCCCGCCGATCCGCGCGCGCGCGAGTGGGTCTTCGGCCTGGTGGACGAGCTGATCGACCGCTACGACGTGGACGGGCTGTTGCTCGACTACATCCGCTACGACGAGGAGACCCCCGACGACTGGATCAGCCAGACCACCTTCGGGCTCGAGCACTACGCCCGGCACGGCGTCTTTCCCCCCTCGCCCATCAAGCCCAACACCCCCGCCTGGATCGAGTACCAGCTCTGGCGCGAGCAGCAGGTCAACCTGACGGTCCAGACCATCGCCCAGCGCCTCAAGCTCAAGAATCCCGACCTGCAGCTCTCGGTCTCGACCTTCCGCGGCGAGCGCTACGGCCGCCTCAACAAGATGCAGCACTGGCGCCACTGGTCCAACAACGGCTGGACCGACTTCGTCACGTCGATGCTCTACACCGCGAAGACCTCGGACCTCGGCACCTGGCTCAACTGGGAGACGGACGCCGGCAGCCGGACCAACTTGCTGTACGCCATCCTGGGCCCGCACCGCATGACCGATCCCATCCCGCAGACCCTCGAGCAGATCGAGTTCCTGAACCAGCGGCAAGCGCCCGCCGTGCTGTTCTTCGCCCTCTCCCACCTCAAGCCCGGCACCCTCGAGGCCCTGGCGGCGGGCCCGTTCCGCAGGCCAGCCATGAACCCCGGCCGCAGGCTCATCCCCGCCGCGCGCCGGGTGCTCTCCGAGCTGGACAACGCCTACCTCGGCCCGGTCCAGGCCGGAGCCGACGAAGGCACGGCGGCGAGCGTCGCGGTCCTGCGCGGCGAGCTGAAGAAGATCCAGCGATCGCTTCCTCTCACGGCGACGCCGTACCACCAGAACGCCGCGCTGGTGAAGCGCCTGGAGGCGGTAGAGGCCCTCGCCCGCCAGATGGCCCAGCAGCGCGTCCTGAGCGCCCCGGTGAGCGACGAGATCACCCACCGCCTGGGCTACGCCACGGTGCTGGTCCAGGCGAACGCCCAGCGCCTGGGGGCCACCCGCTCGGTGCCCTCGAGCCAGCCGCCCGCGAGCCCCCCCCTGATCGAGGCGCCCGAGCAGCGCGATTGATGATCGAACCGAGGAGGCCACCCATGCTTCGATTGACCACGCATCCCACGCTCCAGCCGGCCCGCGCGGTCGTCTTCGACAAGGACGGGGTGCTCGTCGACTTCGCCCCGTTCTGGCGCGCCGTGGTGCGCGCGCGGATCGACGCCCTCTTGGGCCTCGCGGGGCTGGGCGAGGCGGAAAGGGGCCTGCTCACCGAGCTCTTCGGCATCCGAGAAGGCCGGATCGACCCTACGGGGCCGCTGGCCATGGGGGCCCGCGTCGAGGCCCTGACGCTCTCGGCGGGCTTCCTGTATTCGCGCGGCTTCGACTGGCTCGAGGCGCGAAGCCTCTCGGAAAGCGCCTTCCAGGCGGGGGAGGATGGGGTGTCGCCGGCCGACCACGTCCAGGCGCCGGGCCCCATCCGCCCCGCCCTCGAGAAGCTCGTGGCACGGGGGGCCAAGCTCGCCGTCGCCACCTCCGACACGACCGCCAACGCCCGGCGCGACCTTGCGCTGCTCGGGATCTCCCACTGCTTCTCGGCGGTCTTCGGCGCGGACGCGGTCGCGCGCAACAAGCCCCACCCGGACATGCTGCATGCGGCCTGCGACGCGCTCGGCGTGGAGCCGCACGAGACCTGGATGGTCGGCGACGGCCTCAACGACATGCGCATGGCGCGTCATGCGCGCGCGGCCGGCGCGATCGCCGTGGCCTCCGGCATCACGCCGGCCGCCTGGCTCGCGCCCGAAGCGGACTGCGTCCTCTCGGGGGTCTGGGAGCTCGAAACCCTGCTCGTGCCCGGCGAGGGCTAGAGCAGGGTTTCGAGCGTCAGGCCGGGGCTAAGCGCATCCAGCAAGACCAGGCATGTGATGAATGGTTTTTCCGGACCCTCTAGGCCTTCTCGGCATGCTTGACGATGAGCACCGAGCACGGCGCATGGGAGGCCACCCGCGACGAAACGCTGCCCAGGAAGAAGCGCGCCAGGCCGGTACGGCCGTGGGAGCCGACCACGATCAGGTCGGCCTTGAGCTGCTCGGCCGCATCCAGGATCACCGACGCGGGGTCGCCCTCTGCCACCTTCGGGGCGACCTTGAAGCCCTGCGCCTCGAGGATCCGCGCCCCCTCCTCGGCGAAGCCCTTCGCCTCGTCGTGCATCTGGACGCCCAGCTGGGCATAATCGACGTAAGGGGGGCCCATCATTCCGAAGCCCCCGCCGCCGGGGCTGGGGTAGGCTGCGAGGAGGACCACCTCGGTGCCCTCGCGTGGGAGCAAGTTACCGAGACGTCGCAGGGCCTCGAGCGAGAAAGGGGAGCCGTCGGTGGTGGTGAGCACCTTCATTGATAGCCTCCTGCTAGCATGCTTGTACGAGCGCCAGCATAACATGACGCCAAGCGACCCATCGCGTAAGATGGCGTCACCCAGAAGCAACAGGGAGTCGAACCAACCATGAACTCCGATTCCGTCTTCATGCAGCGGGCCATCGAGCTGGCGCTTCAAGGGCGCGGCTGGACCAGCCCCCACCCCATGGCCGGCGCCGTCGTCACCCAGGGCGACCAGATCGTCGGCGAAGGCTTCTACCTCCAGGCGGGCCAGCCCCATGCCGAGCGCTGCGCGCTGGACGCGGCGGGCGAGGCGGCCAGGGGCGGCACCCTCTACACGACCATCGAGCCGTGCCACCACGCGGGCCGAGAGTCGCCCTGCGTCGAGCGAATCCTCGAGGCGGGGCTCTCGCGGGTCGTGATCGCCCACGAGGACGGCATCCCCGCCACCGCGGGCCGCGGCATCCGCGCGCTCGAGGAGGCCGGCCTCGAGGTCACGGTCGGCGTCGAGCGCGAGGCGGCCCGGCGCCTCAACGAGGTCTTCTTCAAGTACAGCGCGACCCGGCGCCCGTTCGTCGCCCTGCGCAGCGCGATGAGCCTCGACGGCAAGATCGCGACCGCCGTCGGCGAGCGTGACTACATCGGCGGGCACGAGGCCCGGGCGCACCTGCACCAGCTGCGCGGGACCTACGACGCGGTGCTCGTCGGCGTCACCACCCTGATCCAGGACGACCCGGACATCCATTGCATGCTGCCCCGCTCGCGCACCCCCCTGCGGGTCGTCGTCGACTCGCTGGCGCGCACGCCCCTGAGCTGCAAGATGCTGAGCAAGCAGCAAGGAACGGGGCGCCTTCGCCCCAGCACCCTGGTGGCAGTCACCCGGTACGCCCCCGAGGATCGCATCCGGGCCCTCCAGGCCCTGGGCGCCGAGATCCTCGTCTGCCCCGAGATTTCAAGCGGCCTCGAGTCCCACGTGGACCTCAACAAGCTGATGCAGATCCTCAGCCGGCGCGGCATCACGAGCGTGCTGGTCGAGGGCGGCGGCAACCTCAACGCCGCGGCCCTCCACGCCGGCATCGTGGACAAGCTCTACTGCACCATCGCCCCCATGATCATCGGCGGCCAGTCGGCGCTGACCCCGGTCGAGGGGCTCGGGGTCTCCCTGGTCGAGGAGGCGCTGCCCCTCTACGACATGCGCAGCCGATCCATGGGGAGCGACCTGCTCATCGAGGCCTATCTGCACGAGGTCTAGCCCTTCGGTCCCGCCCTTCGTCAGGCCCCGCGCCGCGCCCCCCGATCTCGGGGGGCGCATGTTTTCGAGGGGATGTGGTTAAGGTTTGGTTAAATAATTACTTAAGGGCAGTTTAAGGGTTGCTTATGCCAATGTGAAGTGGTACATTAACCCCAAGTTAATCTTGAATTAACTCTCGACCGCGATTCCGTCCACCCCCCCTGCTAAGGAGAAGTCGATGACGCTCATTCGCAAGCCTGTTGCCCTCGCCTCGGTCCTCGCCGCCATGACCGCCCTGTCGCTCACCGGCTGCGGCATGAGCACCGGCGCCGCCATCGGCAACACCGGCTCGAACGCGGCGATCAACGCCGAATCGGTCCCCAGCCAGGTCCTCGTCAAGTTCAAGACCGGCGCTCAGTCGCTCGGCCTCACCCGCGACCTCGGCGCCAAGACCGTCCGCTCCAACAGCAAGATCGGCATGCAGCTGATCACGGTGAAGGGTGACGTCGCCACCGCCATCTCGAAGCTGAAGGCTTCCGGCATGGTCGAGTACGCCGAGCCCAACTACGTCGTCCGCGCTTCGGACTACACCGTCCAGGCCGAGGTCAACGACCCCATGGCCAAGGACCAGTACACCCTCGACAAGGTGCAGGCCCGCCAGGCCTGGGACCTCTCGATGGGCTCGTCGAAGACGGTGCTCGCCATCGTCGACACGGGCGTCGACCACACCCACCCCGACCTCGCCGGCCGCGTCCTCAAGGGCCACGACTTCGTGAACAACGACGACGACGCGATGGACGATCAGGGCCACGGCACCCACTGCGCCGGTATCGCCGCGGCCTCGGCCAACAACAGCGTGGGCATCGCCGGTATCGCCCCCAAGGTGACCATCCTCGCGGTCAAGGTCCTCTCGAAGTCGGGCAGCGGCTCGTATGAGGGCGTCGCCCAGGGCATCGTCTACGCCGCCGACCAGGGCGCGCAGGTCATCTCGATGAGCCTCGGCGGTCCCACCTCGTCCCAGGCGGTCGAGGATGCGGTCAAGTACGCGATGAGCAAGGGCACCGTCGTGGTCGCCGCGATGGGCAACGACGGCCGTGAGACCAAGAGCTATCCCGCTGCGATCCCCGGCGTGATCGGCGTCGGCTCGACCGATGCCGCCGACCAGAAGTCGAACTTCTCGAACATGGGCAGCCACATCTCGATCTCGGCCCCCGGCAGCAACATCCTCTCGACCCTCCCGATGGCCGCCAACCCCATCGGCAAGACCCAGTACGGCTCGCTCTCGGGCACCTCGATGGCCTGCCCCGCCGCCGCCGGTCTCGCCGCTCTGGTCCGCGACAAGTACCCCTCGCTCGACATCAACGGCGTCCGCGCCAAGCTCGAGCAGAGCGCCCAGGACCTCGGCACCGCCGGCTTCGACAAGAGCTTCGGCCACGGCCGGATCAACGCCTTCAAGGCCCTCTCGATCTAAACCTCTCGGCCCCTCATTCGACGTCCCCCGGCTCAGCGAGCCGGGGGACGTCTCTTTTGGCATTTAGATTCGAACCGAGCAGGGTACAACTCAGCCTGGTGATGGACTTTTTGTGAGGCGTTCGAGTGCTACTAAAATCTGCAGACAGCAAGGATAATCAGATTGCCGAAATCGAGGCGCGCTCGAAGGCTGCTACGGGCACGCAGCGCGCGAGGCTCGAGCGTGACGTCCGGAACATTCGCGCGGGCATAAAGACCGAAGGCGACGTCGCATACCTCATCAACTTCGACTACCAGAAGAGCCAGAACTGGGTTGTCATCCACGATCTAAGGCTCGAAATCGGCGGCCGAGTGGCCCAGATCGACCACCTGCTCATCAATCGCTTCCTTCATGTTTATGTGCTGGAGACCAAGAGCTTCCACAGCGGCTTCAAGATCGACGAGCACGGCGAGTTCCTTCGCTGGAACAACTTCGACAAGAAGTACGAGGGAATGGCCTCGCCGCTGGAGCAAAACGAGCGGCATGTTTCGGTGCTCAGGGAAGCCTTCAAGACGATCAAGTTACCCACGAAACTCGGCGTCACGCTGGCACCGATCTTCCATTCGTATGTTCTCGTCTCGCCCAACGCGCGGATCGATCGCCCGAAAAGCTTTGACACGAGCAAGGTCATCAAGGCCGACGCACTGAAGACAACCATCGACAAGCACTACGACGGCATGGGAGTCGCCGGTGCGTTCGGCAACCTCGCAAGAGTCATCGGGGAGGGGGTCCTGTACGCGATCGGGCAGCGCCTCGTGGCCCAGCACAAGCCTCTTCACCCCGTGCCCGAAGCAGGAGAGTCTGTAGCCTTTGGGGGGGGATACGCGAATCCGGCAGTTGCCCCCTTGGCGACGATGAGCTCACCTCAAGCGAGTGCTCCGGAAACCGTGATCGAACAGCTCGGGGGACAGCGAACCCTCCCGAACACTTCGCCCTTGAGAGGCAGCGGGCCACTCTCACAGGCGGCAACGATCGCCCCTGAGCTAGCCCCCAGTTGCAAAAACTGCGGCAAGGGCATCGGAAGTATTCTTCACGGCCAGTATGGCTACTATTTCAAGTGTTCGGGTTGCGCCGGAAACACGTCCATGAAGTGGGACTGCGGTAACTCGGGGCATACGCCGCGCGTCCGCAAGGAAGGGCGCAACTTCTACCGCGAGTGCCAAGGCTGCGACACCAGCACTCTTTTTCATACGAACCCCGAGAGTTAGCGTTCGTAGGGGCAAGCGCGAGACGGTGATCCTTCTTGCTTACCGAACCAGGGAAATGAAAGCGTCGCGCAAGCGCATTCCCCATGAAGTGGCGCCAGGAGGCTGCAGCTTTTTTGCCTCGATGCGCCCCACCGGCATCGCCCCCATCAGGGCGTTGGTGAGAAAGATTTCGCGCGCCGTCTCGAGGACGGGCACGCCGAGCGTTGCCTCGCGCACCTCGGCGCCGGCCACCCGCAGCCGCGCGATCGCCCAGGCCCGCCCGACCCCCGCGAGGGGGCCCGCGCTCAGCGGGGGCGTGACGACTTCCCCGTCGGAGAGGACGACAAAGACGTTGCAGGTCGTGGTCTCGACCGCGTAGCCAGCCGGATCCGTCAGCAGTGCATCGTGGTAGCCCTGGGCGCGGGCGCGATCGCGCGCCAGCAGAAAAGGCAGATATCCGAGCGTCTTGAGGCCCGCCAAAGGCGAGGCACCGCCCGGATGTCCAGGCGCAAGACACACGTCGTAAGGCGGATTCGGCAGGGCGTAGGGCTGCGCGGTCGCAAACAGGGTCGAACCCTCGCCGAGCAAGGCAGCACCGCGGGTCAAGGTCAGGCGCACCCGCGCGTCGGGGTGAGCCTCGGCTTCGAGCAGGCGCGCCAGGTCCCGGGTGATGGCTTCGCGATCCCGCCTTACCGGGATTCCGAGGCGCGCGGCCCCTGAAAAGAGCCGATCGAGATGACGTTCGAGAAGGGGCATGCGGCCCTTCACCGCCCGGATCGTCTCGAAGAGGCCGTAGCCGAAGAGCAGGCCCTCGTCCAGGGCCGAGACACGCGCCTCTTGGGCGTCCAGCAGTTCGCCGTTCAGGACGATGCGCATGCGGCCTCGACCCCCAGCGAGCGGAAGAAGGCGGCGGCCTTGTCGAGCGTCTCCTGGTACTCGGCATCGGCGTTTGAGTCCGCCACGATGCCGCCGCCCACCTGGACGTAGACCCTGTCGGGGAAGGCCACCGCCGTTCGGATGGCGATGTTGAGGTCCAGATCCCCGTCCCGCCCGAGATAGCCGATGGCCCCCGTGTACACCCCGCGCCGGGTCGGCTCGAGGCCCTCGAGGATCTCCATGGCGCGGATCTTGGGGGCGCCGGTGATCGAGCCGCCCGGGAAGGTGGCCGCGAGCAGCGATCCCACGCCCTGGCCCGGCGCGAGCCGGCCCTCCACCGTCGAGACCATGTGCCAGACGGTCGGATGGGCCTCCAGGGCGAAGCGCTCGCTCACCTCGACCGAGCCGAGGCGGCAGACCCGACCCAGGTCGTTGCGCTCGAGGTCCACGATCATCAGGTGCTCGGCGCGGTCCTTGACGCTGGCGCGCAGCTCGTCGGCGAGGCGCGCGTCCTCGTCGGGGGTGCGGCCTCTCGGGCGAGTCCCCTTGATGGGGGCCGTCACGACGCGATCGCCGCGCAAGCGCAAGAACCGCTCGGGCGAGACGCTCACGATGGCGGCCTCACCGGCGTTGAGGTAGGCCGCGAAGGGGGCGGGGTTCTGCTCGCACAGCCGCTCGAACCAGGCGTAGGCGTCGCCCTCGACGGGGATCTCGAAGCGCTGCGAGAGGTTGGCCTGGTAGATGTCGCCGGCCGCGATGTGTTCGAGCACCCGCGCGAGCGCCGCGCGGTAGGCCTCGCGCGAGAAGGTCGAGCGGGGCGCCCCCACGGCCCGAGCGCTCGCGGAAGGCGGCGGGGCGCTCAGGTCGCGCAGGCGGCGCTCCCAGTGCTCGCGCTTGGCCGCGATTGCCTCGGAGCCCTCGCCCGGCGCGGGGGCGACGCAAAGGAGGGCGCGGCCTTCGGCCGGAACGGCCACGACCACGTCGTGGAACCCCACGATCATCTCGGGAAGGCCCAGATCGTCGGGGGCGAGGCGGGGGAGGCGCTCGAGTTGCCAGCCGAGGTCGTAGCTCAGGTAGCCCACCGCCCCGCCCCAGAAGGGCGGCGCCCCCTCGCAGGCCGGCAGGCGCCACCGGGTGAGCAGCTCCTGGAGGGCGTCCAGGGGATGCCCGCGCCAGGACCGTTCATCGGCGTCGCGCGCGAGGGTCGTGGTATCGCCTCGGCTGGTCAGGAGCTCCCGGGGCGCAAAGCCGATGAACTGCCAGCCGTCCGGCGCGTCCCCGCTGTCGAGGATGAAGCCGTGGGGCTGGGCGGCGGCGTGGGCGCGAACGCATGAGAGGTCGATGCCAAGGGGCAGTGGCGCGACGGTGGTGGGCATGGGCTCCTGCCCCGTCTCGGGGCGGGGTCGGCTGAGGAAGCAGGCGAGTTCTAGTGTATCACCACCGAGCGCTCAGGGGCCGGCTGGCTCGGGCTGCGTGCCGTGCAGCCCGCGAGCAAGAGAGAAAGGGCGATCGCAAAAAACAGGCGGGTCATGGCGAGTCTCCTCATGGGAACGCGAACGAGAGCCGCGAGCTCACGCGCCGGTCCGCCAGGAGGCTCGCGGTGGCGACCTGGGTGCGCGCGTACGTCCGATTGCCCCGGCTCGCCGTGACCGTGACCGAGACCGTGCTGGTGCCGCCCGCAGGAGCCGCCACGTTGTCCCAGGTGAAGGTCCGGCTTGCCTGGGCCGCCTCCGCCGGCAAGCTCGCCTGGGCGCCGTCGATCGCCGAGAGCTCAGCGCTCAGGCGTTCCGGCTTCAGGCCGCTGCTCGTGCTCACGGCGACCTGGATCTCCCACTGCCCGAGCGGGGTGGAGGCGAGGGTGAGCGCGGGGAGGACGACCCGGGCCGTTTCGTTCGAGACGACGGTGAAGGGGGGCGATGCGACGCTGCCGATCCCGATGGTCGCACCCGCGTCCACGTAGGCCTCCAGGCGCGCGGTGTAAGCGCCGGGGATCAGGTGCAGGGCCTCGAAGGCGAAGCTGGCCCCACCAGACGCGAGCCGCAAGCCCTCGGGCCCGAAGACCCTGGTGTGGCTCACCCCGCTGCCCTGCGGCGCGAGCGTCACCTTGAGGGCCCCGATCTGATCGGCGCGATACTGGATGCTGCGCCCCGCCTCCCAGCGAAGCTGGACGGTCCCGAGCGGCGGAGTCGCCGCCGGATCGCCCGCGCAGCCCGCAAGGGCGGCGAGGATCCCCCCCGCCGCCAGCCTGCGAACCGCGTTCATGGCTAGCGGATCACCACCCCCGGCGCGGGGGTGTCCACGATGGTGACGCTGCCGCTGGCGCCGCCCAGCGGCGTCGCGGCGAGGACCAGGTTGGGCAGGCTGACGCCGGTACCGGCGGGCCCCGCGCTCACGCTGAAGGGGGCCGAGACGCTCTGGCCGATGGCCGTCGCGAGGCCCGCGTCGAGGAAGGTCTCGACCTTGGCGGTGTAGCTGAAGCTCGGATGTGCGCCGTCCTTGACCTTGAGGTTATCCACGGTGAAGGAGAAGGTGTTGCCCGCCAGATGGCTTGCGAGCGCCGGACCGGTGAAGCTCGCCTGGGCGATCTGAGTGGCGTCGGCCCCCTCGGTGATCGTCACGCGAACCGCCTGGATGTCGCCCGCGAGGTACTGGACGCTTCGTCCCTCCTGGGCTGCGAACGAGAGGCGCGCGCTGCCGTAGAGGGGATGGGCCTCGGGTGAGAGCGATCCGCAGGCCGTCACCGAAACGAGCGCCAGAGCCAGCGCCCCAAACCGTATCTTCACCGTCGCATATTTCCTTTCAAGCAGCCTCAAGCAAGCACCCTGACCGCCGTATCGGCTGTGGTAAGATTAGGATTCGGCTTTGAACGGGGCTTTAATCCCGTATTACAGGTTTTAAAACTTTCGGCCCGGGTTTTTCTGGTGGAATTTCGCACCCCTACGAGGAGAGGCAGGCGATGGTGGCGAGCAGCAAGGCGCGAATCCTCATCGTCGAAGATTCGCCCGAGATAGCCGCTCTGCTGAACGCGCGCCTCGAAGCGGAGGGCTTCGAGGTCCGGATCGAGAGGGAAGGGATTGCCGGCCTCTCGGCGGCCCGGAGCGCCCAGCCGGACCTCATCATCCTCGACCGCGCCCTGCCGGGGCTCGACGGCATCGAGATCTGCCGGCGCGTGCGCCAGGGGTCCGACGTCCCCATCCTGATGCTGACCGCCCACGGCGAGACCCCGGCGCGGATCGAGGGGCTCAACAGCGGCGCGAGCGACTACGTGCCCAAGCCGTTCGACCTCGACGAGCTCGTGGCGCGCGTGAACGCTCAGCTCCGCCTGAGGCGCCCCCGGGCACGCACCCGCTTCGAGGTGGGCGACCTCAGCCTCGACCTCGACACGCGAGAGGTGACGCGCGGCGGCGCGCCCATCACCCTGACGCCCAAGGAGTTCGATCTCCTCAGCTGCCTGATCCAGCAGCCCTACAAGGTCCTGCACCGCGAGCGGATCATCGAGTCGGTCTGGGGCTACGACTTCGACGGCGAGGCCAACATCCTCGAGGTCTACGTCAGCCACCTGCGCCAGAAGATCGAGCGATCTGGAGCCCCGAAGCTGCTGCACACGGTCCGCGGGATCGGCTACGTCCTCAAAGAGGCCTGAGCTTTTGGACGCTCTTAGCGGCTCTGCTTCCAGCGCACCAGGATCGACTCCCGCTGGAAGAGGCGCACCGCGACCGCGAGGGCCGCAAGCCCCGCCGCGAGCACGAAGCCGAAGGCCCCGATCACGGCCGAGTGGCCGAAGGATAGCCCGCCGCCCACCTGCGAGACGAAGAGCACCACCAGCGGTATGACGAGCGTCCCGCCGATCTGGTTGGCCGTGCGCACGTCGTTGACCCGCGACGAGACGACCACGAGCAGCATGACGGTGAAGAAGGTCAAGGCCGGCGCCAGGAGGAGCATCCCCGTGAGCCAGAGCGGCGAGAGAAGGGTGGCCGCCAGGACCCTCGGGGTCGTGAGCGCGTAGCCCGCCGCGAGCGTCAGCAGCCACGGCACCCAGACCAGCAGCACCCCGGGCAAAGCCGCCGCGAGGGCCTTGCCCAGGAGCAGCTCGGCGGTGCCGAGCGGGGTGGCGAGCAGGGGCTCCAGCGTCCCCTCCTCCTTCTCGCCGACGATGGAGTAGGCCGCGAGCGTGCTCGGGATCGTCACCGGGAAGATCAGCCACATCAGGAAGAAGGGGGAAAGGGCCGCGTACTGCGCGAGCTCGACCGGGCTCGCCCCCGCCAGCGAGGCCGGGCGCAAGCGCAGGGGCGGCATCTGGGAAGCAGCGCCATCCATGCCCGCCGCGTACAGCGCGAGCACCGAAAGCAAGGTCAGGATCGCGAGTGGCACCCCCATGGTGCCGATCAGGCCGGGCCGCCGCAGGACGTCCCGCAGCTCCTTCTCGCAGACCACCATCCAGCTAAGCGCGTTCAACGAAACTGTTCCTCATAGCCGCCTACGGCGGCACTTCGCAACACATGCCTGGTTTTGTTGGATGCGCTAGTCAAGGCGCAGACTCCCCGTCAACGAAAGGTACACTTGCTCGAGGCTGGCCTTCTCCTCGCGGACGAACAGCACCTCGCCGCCCGCCTCGACCACGGCCCGGACCAGCGTCGGGTTCTGTCGGACGGGATCCGAGACCGAGACCACGAGCGAGCGCTCGCGCCACTGGACCCCCTGCACGAAGGGCAGCTCCGCCACCCGGCGCAGCAAGACGTCCTCGCGGCGCGCAAGCTCCAGCACCGTCTTGGTGCCGAAGCGGTTGCGGCGCAGGCTCTCGGGGGTGTCCACCGCGATGAGCTTGCGCTTGAAGACGCCCACCCGGTCGCACAGGCGCTCGGCCTCGTCCAGGTGGTGGGTGCAGAGGAAGACCGTCCGCCCCTGGGCCTTGAGACCCACGATGAAGTCCAGCACCAGGCGCGCGGCCTCGGGATCGAGGCCAGAGGTGGGCTCGTCCAGAAAGACCAGGTCGGGGTCGTGGATCAGGGCGCGGGCGATCGCGATCTTCTGGCGCATGCCCTTGGAGAAGCTGCCCACCGGATCGTGGCGGCGCTCGTAGAGGCCGAGCACCTGGAGGTAGTGGCGGATGGCCGACTCCGCCTCCTGGACCCCGTACAGCCGCGCGAAGAAGCGAAGGTTTGCCTCGGCGGAGAGCCTGCGGTACAGGCCCGGGGTCTCGGTCAAGAGCCCGATGCGGCGGCGGATGGCCTGCCCCTCGGTCCTGACGTCGTGCCCGACCACCGTGGCCGTGCCCCCGGAGGGGGCGATGAGGCCCGCGAGCATCCGCATGACGGTCGTCTTGCCCGCGCCGTTGGGCCCCAGAAAGCCGAAGACCTCGCCCGGCGCCACGGACAGCGTCAGGTCCTCGACGGCGATGAAGCTTCCGAACTGGCGCGAAAGGTGGCGGGTCTCGATCATGCTTGACAGCGTAACGCGCGCCACGGACCGTGGCAAGGGTGAGAGGCAAGCCAGCGAGCGGGTATAAGCCTCTTGGAGGCATTCATGGACTGGCGCCGACTGGGGCCGAGCGCGGCGATCGCCCTTGCCGTGCTGTGCGCCTGCACCCCCACCGCTCCCCCCGCCGTCAGCGGCTTCGACAGCGCCCCGGTGAGGGGGACCGTCGTGCTGCCGGCCCAGACCGGCGCGAGCACCTACCGGGCCCAGGAGCTGGCTCCACTGGCCGAGCAACCGGGAAGCGGGATCAAGCTCCGCCTGCTCTCGCGCCAAGGAGCGGCCGTCCCGGCCCTGCCGGAGGTCCTCACGGACAGCGGCGGCCGCTTCGCCTTCTACACGACCATCCCGGACGGGACCTACCTGGCCGAGGCCGCCTCTGGCACGCCCCGCCGCGTCCGCACCTTCGTCCGGGTCAGGGGCGGCAAGTCGCTCACCACCCTGAGCGCGGCGAGCACCATGCTCGCCCAGCGCCTCGGGCGCGAGGGGCTCACCCTCGCCCAGCTCGACCAGGGCCGCTTCGACGAGATCGCCGCCCAGGCGCGCGGCATGATGACGAATGCCGACCTGCCCGACCTTTCCTCGGACGAGGCGATCGCCAGGGGCGTGGACGCCTACCTCGAGGGCCACCTCGTCATCAAGCAGCGCCTCGAGGGCCTGATCGCGGACATGAGGGCCCTGGAGGGCTCGACCCCAGTCCCCACCGCCACCCCCGGCACCTCCGCTCCGACGCCCGATCCCGGCCCCACCTTCACCCCCGCGCCCGTCTCCACCGTGGTGCCGACCCCGGCGCCCGTCCCCGAGCCGACGCTCGGTGATCCTGCCGCACCGCTCCAGATCCGAGCGCTGGACGGGGTCCCCTTCTGGCTCACGCACGAGACCCCCGACATCCTCTGGGTGAGCAGCCCGGCTTCCGGCTCGATCACCCGGATGGCGGGCTCAACGACGGGCTGGTTCAAGCGCTATTCCTTCCCGGCTTCCATGCAGGCCTCCTTCATGCCGGGGCAGCTCGCGATCGCTCACCCGGCCGGCGCCCCCGCGACCGTCTGGGTGGCCAACCAGCAGCACGACGGTCGTCACGTCGCCGTCTTCGACGTCAACGGCAACTTCCTCGGCGCCATCGAGGCGGGGCTGCGCCCTGCCGCGGTGGCGACGGACCAGGAGCAGCGCGCCTGGGTCGGGGTGGCGGGCGAGGGCAGCGGCCAGGTCAAGGTCTACGGTCCGACCGGCGGCTTGCTGAAGACCCTGGCGGTGTCGGGACGGCCCTTCAGGATCCAGAGCCACAACGACACCACCTGGATCGCCACCCCGCGCCGGCTCTACCAGGTCTACCACCGGTGGGTCGATGAGCCCGGACAGGCCGGTTCGTACGTTCGGACGCTGGATCTGCCCGGCCTGAGCGGGGAGCTCTACGACCGCGACATCGTGGCCATGGACGTTCTCAGCGTGAATTCGACCGAGGTCTGGCTCGTGCTTCAGAACAAGGACGAGAGCAAGGCGGTGCTGGTGAAGGTCGCCCCGGAGAGCATGATCTTGCAATCAGCTCTCTCCTTCAACACCGGCAAGCCCGTTCACTCGCTGATCATCGACAAGCTGGGGAACAAGTGGGCGGCCACCGAGGACGAGCTCCTCCAGTTCAAGGCCCAGAATCCCCCCTTTTCGGTCCGACCGGGACAGCAGGTCCTGGGCCTCTTCCCCAACCCGCGGAGCTACGCGTTCTGGGGAATCTTCGGCGGGCCGCCGCAGCTCAGCAAGCTCTCGCCCTGAGCGGCGCGGGGTGAAGGGCAGGCAGCCCGGCACCACCCGCCAGGAGCGGGCAGCGCCTCACGGCTCACTCCAGCGCGACGTCGACGATGCCCTTGGCCGTCACGGTGACGACGCACCGCGCCGAACGGGCGCCGTCCTGCGTCGAGGTGGCCACGATCTCGGCGGTGCCGACGCCGCGCGCCGCCATGTAGCCGGCGGAATCCACCTGGGCGACCGTCTGGTCCGTGCTCGCCCAGCTCACGTCGCTGGTGGTCGAGCCGTTGCTCATGGTGACGGTGGCGCTCAGGCGCATGTGGGGGGGCAGGTCGGCAAGCCCGCCCCCGTTCCGGTCGGGGACGTAGAGCGACGCGGTCGTCGCCGAGACGCTCACCCCGCTCACCGTCAGCACGCGCGGCACGATGAGCACCGACGCGGTGGCCGTGATCGAGCCCGAACTCGCCGTCAGGGTCACCAGGCCTCCGGGGGCACCGGGCACGACGCTCACCGTGTTCGCGCCGCCGAGGCTCACCCGACCGGCCGGTGAGGCCTGCCATGTCACGCCGGTTTGGAACTGCTGCCCCGTGCTCATTCGCGCCAGGACGGTGAGCGCCTTGCTCCTGGCGGACGCCGGCGCCGACGGATCGGAGCTGAGCTGGAAGCTGTCCGGTACGAGGATGAGGGCCGCGAGCACGGGGAGCTGGAGCGGCGGCGGGGTCGGATCCGCCCCCTCGTCGCCGGGCGCCTCGTCGCGGCCGGTCGCGCCGCCGTTGCCGCCCACGATCGTCCCGGTGAGGACGGGGGCGTCATCGGAGGTGCAAGCGCCGGCAAGCAGGGCCACGAGCAGGACGCTCGCCCCCAGGAGGCCCCTAGTGGATGTCCACATTCAAGGTCCCCCAGATGGCGTAGTCGGGAATGCCGTAGAGCTGCCCGTTGACCTTCACGGTGATGGGGCCGCTCTCGGCCTCGGGCGGCACCACCGCGTAGAGCGACTGGTGATCGGCCGAGACCCCGGTGACGGTGGCGGTGGCGACGTTGTTGAAGAGGATCACGTTGCGGGCGGTGAGGGTCGCCGAGTCCGCGTCGCTCGCCGCACCGGCGGTGTCGAACAGGATGCCCCGGAGGGTCACCGTGTTGTCCGGCGGGGTGATGCTCGCCGTCGCGGGCTCGATGGAAAGGACGCTGCCCCCGCCGGTCGAGCGCATGTAGATGCGCTCGCTGGGCGGTCCCGGATCGTAGGCGATGCCCGCGACCGGGTCGTTGTCCGCCTTGAGCAGCGAGGTCACGATCCCCCTGGCGACGTTGTAGTCGCTGAGCGAAAGGCCCGTGACGCCATTGAAGGGGAGCGCGAGCGCGCCGATGAGATGCATGGGGTTGACCCTGGCGGGCCCCTTGAGGTTCGCGAGGGCCGAGAGCGCGGTGGTCCCCTCGTCGATGACGACCGGCACGTTGGAGGCCGTGCTCGTGATCGAGGTCCAGCCCTGGCTCGTGTAGGCGAGAATGGTCCGCACGCGCGCCGCGCTCTTGCCCGCCCCGTTGTCGCCCAGGCCCCGCACCGCCTCCAGGTAGTAGGTGCGGTTGACCGTGGGCTTGAACGTGCGGCCGAAGCTGAGGGTGAACTTGCCGACGGCGTCCGTCAGGGTGCTGCCCCGGGTGATGTTGGCGACCGTGTCGATCAGGACGATCGTCGAAGCGCTCGCCACCTCCGTGATGGAGGCCTGGACCGTGTAGGGGGAGAGCTTGTCGGCGGGGTTCAGGTAGGCGCGGCCCGTGATGGGCGGGGTGTCCCCCGCCTCGTCGGGCGCATGGCCCGCGAAGGGCGCGCACGCGAGCATGGCGACCACCGCCGCGGCGATGCCGAGCGCCAGTGACCAACCTCGAATCAGCGGGTGCGTCGTGTTCATCCCTCGCCTCCCTGGATCATCTTTACCCGCGTCCAGGCTCGTCTATAACCCGATCGAATGCTGAGCACCAAGCGCCTCGCGCGCGATGTCGGCGGCTGTACGGGGGGAGTCGGGGATGCCGCGACGCGGCTCAGTACAGGAAGTCGATCGGCTCGGCCACGATCCGGAAGGCCTTCTCGGCCCAGCTCGAGTTCTTCTCGAGCCAGGCGGCGTCGATGGGCATGGCCGCGTTCCAGTCGGGGGTGGCGATGGTGCGGTTGAACTCCGCCACCTTCTGCTTGTCCGCCACGATGTTCACGATCTCGTGGTTGGTGTTGTAGGTGCGGTAGTCGGCGTTGGCCGAGCCGATCGAGAGGATCTCCCCGTCCACGGTCATGCTCTTGAAGTGGCTGAAGCGCTCGACGGGCTTGCCGTTCTCGACCCCGCCCGAGCTGAGCCGCACCTCGACCCCCGCCTTCAGGAGCTGATGGGCGGTCAGCATGTCCATCTGGTAGTTGAGGTCCTTGCCCCCTTCGCCCGCGGCCGGCATCAGGGCCTTGATCGAGAGCGCGGGGGTCTTCTTCTTGGCGGCGATCAGGGCGCGCACCAGCTCGTCGTCGGCGAAGTACGGGCTGATGATGAAGATCTCCTTGCGGGCGCTGGCGATCGCCTTGAGGTGGACCTCCTTGAGGCCCTTGTCGCCCTTGAGCGGATCGGTGATGAAGGTCTGGATGGCCGTGTCGCCGGTCTTGGAGGGGACGGGCTTGGGGTCGGCGGCCGGGACCTTGCCGCCGGTGCGGGCCCAGGCCTTGTAGAACTCCTTCTGGACGCGGGCGGCCTCGTCGCCCTCGACGGTCATCAGGAAGTCGTGGTGGCTGTTGGCCACCGACTTGGGATCGCCCACCTTCTTCTCGAAGGTCGCCTTGAAGTACTCGTCGCCCACGTTGCGGCCGCCGACCAGGTACTTGGCCCCGTCGGCGATGTAGATCTTGCGGTGGGTCAGCGGCAGCATCCCCTCGACCTTCCAGGAGATCAGCTTGGGGTTGTAGAGCTTGGCGTCGACCCCGTTGTCCTGGAGGTACTTGAGGATGTTCCGGTCCTCGGTGCCGTAGTCGCTGTTGATGCCGGTGGAGTCGATCAGGACCTTGGCGTCGAAGGAGCGGCCCTCGCGCTTGGCCTCCTTTACCTTTTCCACGAGGGCCTCGGCCAGCTTGCGGCCGGTCTGGTCGTCGTGCCAGATGAAGGTCTCGATGTGGAAGGAGGTCTTGGCGCCCTTGAGCGCGCTCAGGATCGCCTGGAAGGACTCCTCGGCGCCCACGTGGTAGGTCACCTCGTTGTGGCGGGTGGCGTTGCTCAAGAGGAGCTTGTCGAGCGGCATCTGCGGCGCCTTGGGATCCGCCTTGGCGCGCTGAGCGGCCTTTGGCTGGTCGGCGCCCTTGAGCGAATCGATCAGGTTCTTGCCGTACGAGAGGGCGCGATCCGTGATGTTCGACATGCCGATTCCCCCAAGCGCGATGAATTGCCGTATCGAAGTTATCGGACGAGCGAGCTGAAACTTGCCTGTGGAGCGGATGGAAGGCCGACGCCGCTCAGCGGCCCTTGCCGGGTCTTGCGGGCCGCACCGCCAGGAGCAGGGCCTCGGCGGCCTTCGCGATCTCCTGCGGGGGCTGCTCGGCGATGCAGCGCGCCAGGACGTCGGCGGCCTCCAGGGTGTCGCCGCGGGTCCGCAGCGCGAGGGCCAGGTGATACAGCAGCGGGCCGCGCTCGTCCGCGAGGCGGCCGGACGCCTCGCGCAGCAGATCGATGGCGGCGTTTGGCTGGAAGGTGCGCTGCAGGACCCGCGCGAGCGCGATGTAGGCGTCCGCGTGCGCGGGCATCAGCTCGATCGCCGCGCGGTACACCTCGATGGCGTCGCGCATGCGCGCGGTGCGCTCGAAGATCTCCCCGAGCAAGAGGTACGACGGGCCCCAGCGCTCCTGGGCGAGCACCGCCTGCACCTGCGCCTCGGCCTCGGCCAGGCGCCCCTGCACCAGCCACAGGCAGGCCAGGTTGTGGTGGGCGTGGGTGTAGACGCGCTCGGGCGTCAGCACGATCAGCTTCTCGTAGTGCTCCTCGGCGTCCTCGAGCATGCCCAGCTCGTGCAAGAGCGAGGCCAGGTTGAAGAGCATGTCCGGATCGGTCGGAGCCAGGCGATGGGCGACGCGGAAGGAGCCGAGCGCCTCTTCCAGCCGTTCGGCCGCGTAGCGGGCGCGCCCCAGCTCGAAGTGGGCCCGCGCCCAGTCGGGGTGCTGCTCGACGAGGAAGCCGAGCTGCTCCATGGCCTCGTTCGGCTGGTCCATCTCCTTGTAGGTCAAGGCGAGCGCCATGCAGACGTCGCGGTCCTTGGGCTCCAGGACCCAGGCGCGCTGCAGCATCTTGATGGCCGCCGGGTGGTTCTTGGTGGCGAGGTAGGCCTCGCCCAGGCGACGGTAGGCCTCGATGTGGGAGGTGTTGAGGTGGATGACCTTGAGGTAGCACTCGCTCGCCTGCTCGGGCTGGCCCAGGTGATGAAGGCTCTCGCCCAGCTGGAACCACGCGTCGGCGTTGGCGCTGTCCATGGCGATCGCCTGCTGGAAGCAGTGGTTGGCGTCCTTCCACTCCCCGTGCTCGGCGTGGTCGTAGCCCTGCGCCAGGTAGATCTCGGTGCGGTGCAGCTCCTCTTCCAGGTCCTTGGCGAACGCCTCGGCGGAGAGGTAGCGGAAGTCGGGGTCCTTGCTCAGGCACTTGAGCAGCTTGTCGCCCAGGCTCTTGGGGAGGCGCGGGTTGAGCGCCAGCGAGTCGGTCGGCTCGGCGTAGAGCAGGCGGTGGGCCACGTCGGTCGGGGTCTCGCCCGCGAATGGCAGCTCGCCGGTGAAGGCCTTGAACAGGATGACGCCCGCGGCGAACACGTCCGAGCGCCCGTCCACCGAGGTGGCGTCCAGGAGCTGCTCGGGGGACATGTAGTTGAGGGTGCCGAGCATCATCTTGGCCTGGGTGATGCCGGGAGCGAAGGCGCGGCGCGCCATGCCGAAGTCGGTCAGCTTGAGCTGGCCGGCCGGCGAGATCAGGCAGTTGGCGGGCTTGACGTCACGGTGGACCACCCCCTGCTCGTGGAGGTGCTGGAGGGCGTTGCAGAGCTGGATCCCCCACTCGAGGACCTGGGGGATGGGGCTGCGGCGCCGCTCCTCCATCACCGCGTGCCAGTTTCCGCCCGGCTGGTACTCCATGACCAGGTAGTGGCGATCGCCGTCCATCCCGGAGTCGTAGGCCTTGATGATGTTGGGGTGGTTGAGCTGGAGGTGGATGTCCGCCTCGCGCTTGAAGCGCGCCACCTGCTCGTCGACCGAGAGGCCCGCGTCCTGCTCGATCAGCATCTCCTTGATCGCCAGGAGGCGCTTGGAGCCCGGCGCCTGGGCAATGAGGATCCGGCCCGACGCGGAACGCGCGAGCTCGGCGATGACCTCGTAATCGGCGATGCGATCGGACAGGGCGCTGCCCTCTTAGCTCAGGCGATTGAGGACGGCCTTGGAGACGGCCTTGAGGGTCGCGAAGACCCCCGAGCCCTCGACCGCGACCGCCTCGAACGAGGGCACGCCGCGATCGTTCAGCGCGCTCTCGAGATCCTCGAAGGCGTTGACGTTCGGCAGGTCGCGCTTGTTGTACTGAAGGACGTAGGGCACCGAGTCCAGGGTCAGGCCGTACTCGGCGAGGTTCTCCTCCATGTTGCGGAGGCTCTCGATGTTCTCCTGCATCTTCTCGGTCTGGCTGTCGGCGACGAACACGATGCCGTCCACCCCGTTGAGGATCAGCTTGCGGCTCGCGTTGTACTCCACCTGGCCGGGGACGGTGTACAGGGAGAACTTGGTCTTGAAGCCCTGCACCGAGCCGAGATCAAGCGGCAGGAAGTCGAAGAACAGGGTGCGCTCGGTCTCGGTCGCCAGGCTGATCATCTCGCCGCGGATGCCGGGGGCGAGCTGCTTGAAGATGTACTCGAGGTTGGTGGTCTTGCCGCCCAGGCCGGTGCCGTAGTAGACGATCTTGCAGTTGATTTCGCGGCTGGCGTAGTTGATGAGGGCCATCGACATTCTCTCCTAAAACAAGTCGTTGATCTTGGGCGCCGGCGCCTGCGCGGGCCGCATGGGGGAGGACGCGGGGGTTTGCTGGTACATCGCATGCATTTGCTGGTCGACGGTATCCAGCGACTGCTCGACCTTGTACTTGATGCGGCCCACCGGGATCTGGTTCGGGAAGATGACGGCCAGGATCTCCTGGCTCCTGAGGGCGGCCACGTAGATCGAGTGGGTGGAGCCCTGCTGGAACATCTTGGTGAACTCCGCCTCGCCCAGCAAGGTGGCGATCGCCTTGGTGGAGTTGAAGGAGCCGGTGACCAGCGCCGAGATCGACATGGTGTCGTAGTGGCTGGTCTCGCCCTGGGCCGCGATCATCTGGCCCGACTTGTCGATGAGCAGCGCCGCTCGCGCGCCCGAGTCGAGCACGAGGTTGCCGAGCGAGTTGTTGAGGGCACGGATCCCGTCTTCCGTAAGGACCAGGTGCTTCGAGATGGCCATGAGTGGTGAAGTCCTCCTGCCAGGCGATCTGGCGGCATCGGATGCGCTACGGGGTCCTCAGGGTGACGGGCAACGACAGGGCCTCCCAGCCGCTCAGCTCCTCGGGGCTCGCGCCCGCGAGGGCGTCCGCGAGGACCTTCTCGGTGAAGCCGGGGCCGTGGATCTTGGTGACGTAGGCGAAGGCCTGCTCCAGGAAACCCCGGTACAGGTCGCGCAGCGCGTCGAAGGAGTGGGTCGCGGGGATGCCGTCCTGCACCGCGCCGCTGCGCCAGCGGAGCTCGACGCCCTCGAAGCGGGCCTGCTCGTTCAGGAGGGCTTCGAGGCCCTCGGTCATCTTGAGGCCCGAGATCGACGCGAAGCGCGCGTAGAGCTCCTCGCACAGGCGGCGAAACACGCTGCGCAGCGCCTCGTCGGGCGCGGTCTCGACGATGAGCGCCCCCTCGCGGTGCAGCTCGAGCAGGGCCTGGGCGACCGAGAGCTCGTCGAGCCCCAGCTCGCGCGAGAGATCCGAGAGGGTCCTGCCCTCGGGAGAGCAGAGCTTGGCGCCGAGCTCGACGGCCAGCGAGGAGGGCGAGCCCCCGAGCTCGGGCCGGGCGGAGCGGAAGCGCGCGCGCGGGGTCATGGTCGAGAGCTCGGCGCGCACGGCGCGCCAGCGATCGAGTCGGCGGATCCCCTCCTGGGCGAGCTCGCCGAGCGGCGCCGTCACGTTGGCGATCCCGTCGGGGGGGGCGGCGTCGAAGCTGAACGCCCCCGTGTCCCAGTGGAAGAGAGCGTAGACGGCTTCCTCGCCCGAGAGGTCCTGGACCTGGGCGCCCACGATCCGCCCCTCGGCGCACGAGAGCATCCCGTCACGCCCCTCGCTCGAAAGGCGAAGCGTCCCGGTCGAGGCGTTGAGGCCGATGATCTGGATCAGGTCGCTGAAGCTGAAATCTTGTAGGCTGCCTTCGGCAATCATTGAATCGATCCTTTTGCGCTCCCGGGCTCTTGCCGCCCCCTGGCGGCCCCGGCGACGATCAGGCCCTCGGTGACGATCCGTTCCCCGTTCCCCAAGGGGTAGGGGATGGCGAGCTCCCGGCGGGAGAGCACCGGCCGGCGCTTCGCCAGCGCGGCCTCGATTGCCGCCCCGAGCGTCCCCCGGTAGGCGAGGGCCACCGCGGGGAAGCCTTCCGCCGCGCCGATCAGGCCCTCGACGGCCGCGATGTGAGCGGCCGGGTCCGAGAAGGCGCCGCCGAGCGTTCCCGGCATCAGCAGCGGGGCCGAGAGTGCGGGATCCCCCTGCGTCCATCGCTCGGAAAGCAGCTGAGCCAAGCCGAGGGATCCTATACCCTCCAACGGAGGGACGTAACAGTATAGCAGCTCGCCCGGATATTTAGACAGGGCGGGCTCGGGGCCGAGGCGCTCGGCCGCATGCCGCCCATCGGGGAGGCCCCGGCACTGCTCGCGCATGCGGTTCGCCTGCTCGACGTAGTGACGGAACACGGCCGAGGGGGGCAGTGGCTTGAAGCCCAGCTCCTGTTGGTTCCATGAGAGCCAGTAGCGGATGGCCCAGTAGACGGCGACCACCCCGATGGCGCGCTCCTCGTCGGGGAGCGTCGAGGCCATGAGGTGCTGGTGCCAGATGCCCAGCCAGATGGTCTCTTCCGGGGTGAAGTAGCGGTTGGCCCAGGGGAGGAAGCGCTTGACGACCTCTGGCTCCTTGCGCAGCTTGAGCCACTCGGCCAGGCGCCGATCGCCCAGCGGCTGGGCGCCGCCCGCGACGAAGGCGCGGCTCCACCAGACGCTCGAGGCCAAGGGGTCCAGGGTGGTCACCGACCAGCCCATGCGCTTGAAGGCCCGCGCCTCGGCCCCCCAGCCGCTGAAGAGGCACAGCGCGCTCGTGACGCCCAGGCCCCGGAGCTGCTCGACGGCCCAGGCCGCGGGCGGGCGGCTGGGAGGCGGCAGGGGGCCTTCGAGGGCCGGCAAGGGGGAGGTGGGGGCGGTCACGGAGCGCATGGACCCTCGGAAAGACGGACGCCTGCCATCATAGCACGCGGCCCCGGCGAGCAGGGGGGACGGATCCCCCCCTCGCTCAGCGCCGCTCGCCCAGTGCGAGCAGCGGCGCGGCCTCGATCCGCACGTCGATCGCGCCGGTTTCCAGCTTGAAGCGGGCGACGGCCCCCTGGAGCCCGCGGGCATGGCCGTTGAGGTCGTCGGCGGCCCCCGAGACGTTCGCGGTGGCGAGGGATGCCTCATGGGCGCTGGTATTCAAGCTCTCGATGGCCCGGACCACCTGGTCGCCCCCCACGCGCTGCTCGGCCGTGGCGTAGCTGACCGAGCGGGTGAGCTGGTGCATCTCGTCGACGGCGGCGTTCACCTGCTCGTTGACCCCCGCCATTTGCTCGGCCGCCGTGACGATCTGGTGGCTGGCTTGCGCCTGCTGGCTGGTCGCCTGCTCCACCTCGTGGAGGAGCAGGGCCATCTCGGCGGACGCCCCCTTGATGCGCTGCAGGGCCTCGTGCGTGTGCTCGGCGAGCCGCACGCCCTGATGCACCTTCTCGGTGCCCACATGGGTGACGCCGACGGCGTGGGCCGTCTCGTTCTGGATCCCCTGGATGAGGCCCCCGATCTCCTTGGTGGCCTTGGCCGAGCGCTCGGCGAGCTTGCGCACCTCGTCGGCGACCACCGCGAAGCCGCGGCCCGCCTCGCCGGCTCGCGCCGCCTCGATGGCGGCGTTGAGGGCCAGGAGGTTGGTCTGCTCGGCGATGTCGTCGATCACCTCGATGATGGCGCCGATCTCGCCCGAGCGCGCCGAGAGCCCCTCGATGGTCGCGCGGATCCCCGTCATGGTCTCCGCGATGGCCGACATGCCGGACTTCGCCTCGGCGACGGCCTCTTCGCCCGAGGCGATGGCCTCGCTCGAGCCCGCGGCGACCTGGTTGGCCTTCGAGGCGTTGCCCGCCACCTGCTGGATGCTCGCGGCGAGCTCCGCCATGGCCCCCGACGTCTGCGTCACGGCCGCCGCCAGCTCGTTGGACTGGTCCTGGACCACCGAGACCTTGCGCTCCAGGTCCTGGGTGCTGGCATCCACGGCCTTGAGGTTCGCGGCCATCTCCTCCATGGCTGCCGAGGTCACCTCGCTGCTCGAGGCCTGCACCGTGGCCGTCGTGGCGAGCTGGTGGCTGGAGGAGACGATCTGGCTCGCGGCCGAGGTGACGGCGCCGGCGGTTTGGCGCACTTCCCGCACGATGACCTGCAGCCCGTCGATCATCCGGGCGATGGCCGTCCCGAGGCGATCGCGATCGCTCTTGGCGGCGACCCGGACGCTCAGGTTGCCGGCGCTGACCTCCTCGGCGGCCGTGGCCATCTCGCGAAGGTAGACCATCATCTTGTCGAAGGAGGCGGCCAGATCCCCCAGCTCGTCCCGGCTGGTGATGGCGACGTGGCGATCGAGCTCGCCGTTGGCGACGGCCTGGGCGACCTCCAGGAGCTTCAGCAGCGGGGCGATGATCCGGCGGCGGATGAGGACGATCGCAAGGCCGACCAGGGTCAGGGTGACGAGCGACGTCAGGACCAAGAGGGCGGTGTTGAGCTGCTGCTCCTTGCGCGCGGCGCTGACGGCCCGCTCGGTGTCCGCGCTGACGGCCGTCGCCACCTCCAGGATGGAGTCGATCCCGCGCGTGGCTTCCTTGACCCATGCCCCACCCGCCAGGGGATAGGGGGAACGGGCGTCGCTCGCCCGATAAACGGACTGGCGAACCTTCTCGAAGCGCCCGAGGAACTCGGCGTCGAGCCCGACCATGGCCTCGCCCACCTGCGAGTCGGCCGGGAGCTTCCGGGTGATGAGGCGAAGGACCGCGACGTTCTGGTCGACGATGGCCCTGAAGCGCGCGAGGTTCTGGGCGGTCTCGCCCTCGATGGGCTTGCCCTGGGCGATGGCCGACCCGATGGTGGCCCGCTCGCGTCCGGCGTACTCGGCAGCCAGGAAGACGATCTCCTTGACCTGGAGGTTGCTGCGATAGGCCTCGTCCAGGGGCGTCTTGGCCGTGAAGGCATCCCGCCGCACCTGGGACAGGGCCTCGATGAAGCTCGTCATGGTCCCGATCCAGGCCTTGGGGGCCAGATCGGCCGTCCGGGTCTCGAGGATCCGATCGACCGCGCGGCGGGAGTCCTCCAGGGCCGAGCGGCGCTCGGCGAGGACCTGGAGGCTCCCGTTGAGCGGATGAGCCGCATCAGGCCCCTTCATCTGCTCGGCGATGGCGAGCGCCTCCTCGAAGGCCTTGTCGCCGGTCTCGCGCAGCGCGCGGATCTTGGTCACGGTCTCGGGCGTCACCGTCTCCGGCTTGGCGATCGCCGTGGCCGTCACGCCGCGCTCGATGGCCTCACTGGCGTTCGCCGTGAGGATGAAGTCGGCCATGCGGTTGGCTTGCTGGAGCCAGGCGGCCTTGGCGGCGTCGGCTGCGACGCGCGTCCCCTCCTTGAAGAGCAGCAGGACGCAGAGCAGCGCCAGCAGCGCGATCAGAGCCATGAGCAGGTGTCGGATCTTCAGGTTTCTCATCGCGCCCTCTTTCAGTTGATCGCGCCAAGGTGGTGCCAAGACCGGGGGGTTGCTGTCCCGGCCTCAAGATTGAAGCATAAATCCAGCTGAAAGCAAGAGACAGTGGGGTTTCTACGGATCTAAGAAGCTCCTTGCGGGCGAGGAAGTCTCTGCGAAGCCCCTCGGCAGGGGGCTTTTTCCGGGGTGGCTTACGGGCGAAAGCCCCCGCCAGCGGCGGGGGCTCGGGTGGAGGGGATGAGCGCGGGTTCCCTATTGAGTCGTCAGCACGTCCGCGGTCGCCGCGTCGGCGTACTCGTTCGACTTGACGGTGTAGTCGCGGATCACCGCGGGGTCGAGCACGACGCTGAAGCGCTGGGTCTCGACGATCGCGCCCTTCTTGGTGAAGGTCACCACCAGGGTGCCGGCGCGCTGCATCAAGAAGCTGGGGTTCATCACCTGGGCCGTCGCCGTGACCTTCTTGAAGCCCAGCACGCCGCTGGTCTCGGTCTTGAGGTCGATGACCCGCAGGGCGTAGGCCAGGTCGATGGGCTTCGCGGTGGGAGCGGGGGTCGGCGTCGCGGTCGGGGCGGGCGTCGGGGTGGGATCGGGGGTCGGGGTCGCCTCGGGCTCGGGCGTGGCCGAGTAGGTGGCGGGGTCGGTGTAGAGGCCGCTGTCGGCGGTGGTGTCGAGCTGATCGTAGGAGCTGGTGTCGCTCGTCAGGTCGTCCACCTGGGGGGCCCCGGTGCGGCCGCAACCGCCGAGGGCGATCGCGAGGGCCACGCCGAGCGCGGCGACCATCGGCGTCAGGCGCGCAGTACCGAATCGAACCATCTCTCCACCCTCCAAAGCGAACCGTGCTAACACTATATGCACGCCCCCCGCCGCGAACTGACGCGGAAGAGGTGAAGGGTGGTTTAAGGTATCGGTAAGCTTGCTGTTCCCGGGGGATCGTCGCGCTAGCGGCCGGCGACGGCGATGACGCTCGCGATCGCGCTGGCGCTGGGCTCGGGCGGCGCCGGGGGCCGGCTCGCGCCGATCGACTGGCTGCTCCAGCGGGCGAGCTGAGAAGCGTACTGCTGGGCGGAAGCCTTGACGCTCGCGATCCCGGCGAGGGCCTCGGGGTCCCAGGTGGCCGGATCCCGTCCCGAGCGCTTGAAGGCCTGGGCTGCGATCGCCACGGTGGTGGTCGCCGCGCTCAGGGTGAGGGAGGTCTCGCTCGTGCCCGAGGAAAGGCGCACCAGCCCCCGGTACACCGGGACGCGCCCCGGATCGAGCAGGGCCACCTCGTAGAGGGCGGCGCTCTGCGAGAGGTCGGTGGCCGGGACGTTGAGCGAGAAGTCGCCCGCGTCGCTGGTGACGCTGCCGACCGCGAGCACGCGGCCGTCGAGGGTCGAGAGGCGCGAGCCGAAGGTGCGCGGGGCGGGCCTGGACTCCGCGGCCACCGCGTAGTCGTCGGGCAAGAGGGCCTGGCCGTACAGCGTCACCAGCCGCGGCAAGGAGTTCTCGGGGGAGATCCGGGGCCAGGCACACCCGCCGATCGAAAAGCCCCCCAGGCCGAGCGCCAAGAGCCCGAGCATGGCCCGGGTCGCCATGGTCCTGCGCGTCATCAGAGCCCCCTTCGCCGTTGGTGCGCGCGAGCGCGGGAGTCGCCTCAAGAGGCTAGCACGACCCCCGGTCGCAAGGCTTGGCGGGCGAGGACCAAATCGGTTGGCTACTGCTTGGGGAAGAGGAGCTCGACCGCATCCTGGGCCAGGTCCGAGTCCGCCCCGGGCGGGGTCGCGCCCCCGGCCAGGTAGCCGTAGAACCGCTGCTGGAAGGTCCCGAGGATCCCCCCGGTGCCGGCCGCCTGGGTTGCGAGCTCGTTCTCGAGCTGCTGCGGGCTGCGGGGCTTGCCCGTGGCATCGAGCAGGCGCGAGGCGTCGAGCTGGCGCTCGGCCTCCAGGGCCAGGCTCACCAGGGTGGACAGGTCGGTCAGATCCCCCTGGATCGTCCCGGTCTGCCCCCTGGTCAGGCGGAAGGTCCGCGCGAGCAGGGGGCCGCCCCGGCCGGGGTGGCGCCAGGCCACCTTGACCCAGTCGCCGGCCTCGCTCAGGGCGTCGGTGCGAACGTCGAAGGAGAAGTCGCCCTGGTCGTTGGTCACGGTGGCGGCGTCGGCCTTGCCCAGCGTGCCCGCGAGGTTGGCCACCGTCAGGGGGCTGCCCTTGCGGGCGGGCAGGGCGGCGGGCTGGGAGATCCCCTCGGAGGAGGGGGGGCGCACGCGCCCCTGGAGGGTCACGCTCGGCGTGCCGGCAGAGCAGGCCGCTAGGGCGCTCAGGGCGGCGAGCGCGAGGCCCAGCCATCGGATGGCGGCGAGATTCGACACGGCACTCCTCCAGCGCGAAACCCTCCGGCGGGCTCTCGTCCCGCGAGAGCCTCGCTCGATTTGCCATTGTAGCGGATCGAGCGAGAGCCGCGCCGAGCTATCCGGGAGAACGAGGCCTGCGCCGGCGCACGCGCTGCTCGAGGGCCTCGCCTTCGAGTCCGGCGGCCGCCCAGCGCCGCTCGAGGCGGCGATCCAGGCGCCGCAGGTGGCGATCGAGCAGGGGCAGGCGGGTGGTGTTCCCCTGGTAGGCCATGACCGCCGCGTACACCGATAGCCCCAGCCCGCCGATCATCCACAGCGAGATGGCGAGCCCCGTTAGCCCCAGCAAGAAGAAGCCGAGAAAAGGCAGGCCCCCGAGGATCGCCCCGCCCCAGCCGAGCGCCATGGCCCCGCCGAGCCCGAGCGCCGTGAGCGCCAGGGACTGGATCGCGTGGAAGCGCAGGTGGCGCACCGCGCGATAGGCCGGGGCGAGCAGGACCGCGATCGCCACCGGAGGCAGGTAGGCGAGGGCCGCCAGGGTGCGATAGGAGGCGGCGCGCGGCTCCACGGCTAGCCCCCGCGCTTGATGGAGAGGCGCACCGTGGCGAAGGGCGCCGAGGGCTCGACGCGGGCGCTCGCGGTGGCCGCGGCGTAGCCCGGGCGCTCCGCGCGCACGCGGTACTGCCCCGGCCCCAGGTCGATGACCTTGAAGCGGCCCGCCGTGTCCGTCACGGCGAGCACCGAGACCCCCGTCCCCTCCAGGACCAGGCGAACGCCCCCGAGCGGGGCCGCGGTCGCCGCGTCGGTCACCGTGCCCTCGATCGCGCCGCGCCGCAGGGGCGCGGGGGTCGCAGCGGGGCGCTCGGCCCTGGCTTCGGGCGATGAACCGAGCTGGATCGTGAGCGAGACCGGCCCCCTCTCCTCGATCGAGGCCGTGGCGCCTGCCACCTTCTCGCCGCCGGGCGCGAAGACCTCGAGCGGGTAGGTCCCCGGCGCGAGCGCCGGCAGGTAGAAGTAGCCCGTGGCGGTGGTGGTGGCCCGGCGCGGGGGGCTCGCGAGGCTCACGGCGTGGCCCGAGCGCGGGGCCCCGTCGGGCCCGAGGACGCGGCCGACGAGGGTGGCTGCCGGCAGGGCGGGCGGGGCGAGGACCCCCGCCAGGACGCTCGGGGCGCTCGCGGGGCTGGCGCCCGGCGAGGGCTGCGGCCGAGCGGCAGGCGGCGCGGCCGCAGCGGGGGCCTGGGCCGGGGCGCGCCCGAGCTCGGGGAGCATGCCCTGGACGCTCGCGCCGTAGTAGAGGCCGCGATCGAGCGGCGAGAGGCCGGGCACGCCCAGGCTGCCGGCGCCGAGGCGGAGCCACGACAGGGGCGTCAGCTCGATGCCCACCCCCGTGTAGGCGCCCGAGGCCGCCTGCGGGCCGTGGCCCTCGACCGTCAGCCGGCCCAGGGGGCCGAACGGCACCTCGAGCCCCGCCATCAGGCGGGTGTTCAGGGCCACGTCCCCGTCGAAGCCCAGGTGCAGGGTGCCCCAGTGGAAGGGGCGCGCCCCGATCCGGCCGGCGAGGTCGCGCGAGAGGACCATGTGGTAGTGGAGGCCCGACAGGGGGCCCGCCGCGTCGATCCCGAGCAGCGAGAGGCCGACGGCGAGCGCCGTGGGATCGGCGGCGCTCGGCCGCATCACCTGGTACTTGAGGGCCCCCGAGAGGGTGGCGTAGTCGGGCACCGCGTAGACGAGGGTCCCCTCGAGGCCGTCCACGAGGCCGAACCTGAGAAAGCCGAGGCTCGCCCCTGGCCGATCGCCGGGCAGGACCGAGCGGGCTCCCAGCTCGAACTCGCGCGCCCGAAGGGTCCGCGCATCGGGCATGGCGCTGAGCCCCCCGGTCCCCCACAGGGTCGCCGCGCTCGCCGGCACGGCCGAAAGAAGGCAAAGGGAAAGGGCGAGGAAGGGGGCGCGCACGGCCTAGCGCCCCTGCTGCGCGCGGCGCGCGGCCTCGTCCGCCACCCGGTAGGCGTCGAGGGCGGAGTAGGCCTTGGTCCCGATGATGACGAGGGCGTCCCCCGCGCGGAAGTAGCCCGAGCCGAGGGCGCCGTCGAGGGCCCAGGCGAGGGGATAGGCGAGCACCGGCGCGAGGCACCACCAGCCCTTGGCGGTCTCGCCGTTGTAGAACTGGCCCGTGCCGTTGACCGCGAGGCTGAGCCCCGCGGCGATGCGCGGGTCCTTCTGGGGCAGGAAGCCGAAGAGGGCCTGCTCCGGCGGCAGCGGAGCGGGCTTGAACGGGGGCCTCTCGGCGGCCAGAGCCGACCGGGAGGCCGCAGCGAGGATCGAAATCGCCAGGAGTGCCGGCAGGGCGTGCTTCATGCCCCCAGTTTAGCCGAGGGCCCGGCGCGACCGCAAGGCGATCAGAAGTTCAGCTTGAGGCCCAGCAGGTTGCCCTGGCCGTTGCTTCCGATGGTGCCCTCGAGGTGGGGCTGGAACTTGTAGGCGAGCTCCACCCCGCCGCTCGGCCCGCCGAACAGGTCGTAGTAGGGGCCGCCCGAGAGGCCGTAGTAGGGCACCACCAGGTTGAGGCGGCCGGTGAGCTGCCGGGTGAAGGGGTAGGCCAGCCCGAAGCCGATCTCGATGCCGGGCGCGAAGGCGTAGGCGTTCCCCCACCGCGAGCCGCCCCACAACCCGATGATCCCGGCCACGCTCAGGTCCCGCCGAGCGCCGTTGACGAAGTCGTAGAGCAGGCGAATGTCGAAGCGGCTGTACTCGGCCTGGTAGAGGCCGGTCCCGAGCGAGGCCCCCAGGGTCACGTCCTTGCTCAGGCCGAAGTCCACCGAGGCGCTGAGGCCGTTGCCGATCCCCAGGCCGAAGTAACGCGCGTCCTTGCCGGCCATGTCGGCCCGGGGCATGGTCGAGGCCGCGGCGGGCAAGGCGAACAGGCAGGAGGCGACCAGGGCGATCGCGCCCTTCATGGCCGTTTCGAGGCGACTGGACATGGGGAACCCCCTTTCGTCGGACGTGCAGCCAGTCTAGTCGCGAAGGAATTGCGGGTCAACGTTGAATTAACCCTTGACAAAGCCCTGTAGGCGAGCGATACTAGCTACATCGTCAGGTGCTGCACCGGCGAGACACCTGCGGAGGTGGCGTAATGGCAGCCGCGCACGTTTGAGGGGCGTGTGGAGAAATCCGTATGGGTTCAAGTCCCATCCTCCGCACTAAGTGAAAATCGGGGCGCCAGGATTCATCCTGGCGCCCGAATTTCATATCCGGCCCTAAGCGGCCAATCATGAGTCCCCCGGGCCGCTCGCGCCCCCACCGGAGCCCCCTTCCAAATGGAATTCTTGCTGCACCTGGTCGATTTCGTCCTTCACTTCGACAAGCACCTCAGCGTCATCATCCAGACCTACGGCGCGCTGACCTACCTCTTCCTGTTCCTCATCATCTTCTGCGAGACGGGCCTCGTCGTGACCCCCTTCCTGCCCGGCGACTCGCTCCTTTTCGCCGCGGGTGCCTTCGCGGCCACCGGCTCGCTCGACATCACCGCCCTGTTCGCCCTGCTGTTCCTCGCGGCGGTCGTGGGCGACTCGACCAACTACTGGATCGGGCGGAAGATCGGCCCCAGGGTGTTCAAGGAGGGCAGCCGCTTCCTCAACCGATCCCACCTGGACCGGACCCAGGCCTTCTACGACAAGCACGGCGGCAAGACCCTGGTGCTCGCGCGCTTCGCCCCGGTCCTGCGCACCTTCGCGCCCTTCGTCGCGGGCATCGGCCAGATGCCTTACCGACGCTTTGTCGTCTTCAGCGTGACGGGCGGGCTCCTCTGGATCTCGCTGTTCGTGTTCGGCGGCTACCTGTTCGGCAACCTGCCCGTGATCAAGCAGAATTTCAAGCTGGTGATCCTCGGCGTCATCGTCGTCTCGCTCTTGCCGCCGCTGATCGAGGTCGTCAAGCACAAGTTGCAGCCGACCCGCAGCTAGCCGGAACCTTCTAGAGACGCCGTCCCTGGCCGTTCGAACGGCCAGGGACGGCGTCTCTTCTTGGCTGAGCAGGCAAGAGGCAGGTCACAATCGCGTCATCATCTCGAAATCAGGGGTTTAGGCGTGCGTTATGTTGGGCATGGAAAAGGCAGGTTGCCCGCCACCCCTTCGGCCAAGAGGAGCTCGCCATGCTGAACCCGCGTTACACGCTGAACATCTGCATCGCCTCCACCGCGACCATCTGGATCCTGATGATCCTGGGAGCGATGCTGGGCGGGGCGCCCTCCGGCTTCTCGTACGGCCTCTTGACCCTCAACATCATCAGCACGATGTTCGTCTACCAGCGCTACCGCGGGCTCTTCTGGTAGGAAGATCGAAACGGCCCGGCGCGAAGCGCCGGGCCGTCGTCGTCGAGGCGATGGGTCGTCGGTCAGTACACGACGTGCCAGATGTAGAAGAGGTAGTAGTAGGCGACCGCCCCGGACAGCAGGTAGCTGTCCGCCCGGTCCAGCACCCCGCCGTGGCCCGGGATGATGTCCCCCGAGTCCTTCTTGCCCGCGTCGCGCTTGATCATCGACTCGGTCAGGTCGCTGATCTGGGCGACCACGCTGATCACGGCGCCAAGGGCCATGCAGTGAAGGATGTGGAGGTGGAAGCCCCAGCCGACGAGCGCCGAGGCCGCCACCGCCAGGAGGATGCCCCCCAGGGATCCCTCGACGGTCTTCTTGGGCGAGAGCGGGCCGATCAGCGCTCGGCGCCCCAAGGACTTGCCGATCAGGTAAGCGCCCACGTCGGTCGCGATGATCGCCCCGAAGTAGAGGAAGGTGATCCCCATCCCCAGGTGAGGCATGGCCAGGCGATGGGCCGGGTCGGGGTACTGCAGCTGGCGCAGGAGCGGGATGTAGCTCGGAAGCCAGCCGGTCAGCACGATCCCCAGGAACGTGGTCGCCACGTCCGAGATGGTGCCCATCTGCCCGCCGGGCTGGCCGTCTTCGGCCTTGCCCATCACGTTCCAGTACGGGAACCACGGGGCGGAGCGAACGATGAGGAAGAGGCAGGCGAGCACGAAGCTCGCCACCATGAAGGGGGCGTGGTACTGGGTCCCCGTCAGCGCCGTCACGACGATGATCGAGAGCGAGGCCGCCGTACCCAGGTAACGCGCCGGATGGTAGCCCTTCTCCTCGAAGAGCCAGTACAGCTCCCGGTTCGCGAAGATCGACAGCACGAAGACGAAGACCGCCATCGGCCACTCGGCGAACCAGATCAGGGCGACGGCCAGCACGACGGCGACGAGCGAGGTGATCACCCGCAGCCGGAACTTGGGGCGCTTGAGGTCGAAGGGCGAGGTTTCGGGCGACATCTAGGACTCGGTTTCGAGCAGGTCGAGGGTGCGCGGGACGGCAAGCAGCTCAACGCCCTCCCGTGCCTTGCGGACCGCCGCCACCCGCCATTCGGCGGGCCGGACGATCCGCTCGGGCACAGGGGCCCGGGGCGGCAGGAGGGGCTTGACCGTGACCGGTCCCTCGGCGGAAAGCTCCGCGAGGGCCCGGTCCAGAGGGTAGGCGAGCCAGCGGTGGATGGCTAGACCTCCATGATCTCGGCTTCTTTGGAGGAGAGAGCCTTGTCGATCTCGGCGACGTAGCGATCCGTGAGCTTCTGGAGCTGGTCCTGGAGGCGCTTGGCGTCGTCCTGGGTGATCTCGCTCTTCTTCTCGGCGCCCTTGATCTTGTCCTGCTCGTCGCGGCGGACGTTGCGGATGGCGACCTTGCCCTCCTCGGCCTCCTTCTTGGCGAGCTTGACCAGGTCGCGGCGGCGCTCCTCGGTGGGAGGGGGGAAGCCGATGCGCAGGGACTGGCCGTCGTTGGTCGGCGTCAGGCCCAGGTCGCTCTTGAGGATGGCCCGCTCGATGGCCGTGAGGGCGGCGCGGTCGAAGGGCTGGATCGCCAGGGTGCGCGCGTCCGGGGTCGAGACCGAGGCGATGGCCTTGACGGCGGTCATGGAGCCGTAGTACTCGACCTCGATGCGATCGAGGATCGCGGGGGCGGCGCGGCCGGTGCGGATCGCGGCGAACTCCTGGTTGATCCGGGAGACCGCCTTCTTCATCTTGCCTTCGGCTTCCGCGATGACGTCTTTAAGCATGGGTGGGAATGCCTCCTACGTAAGTGCCGATGGGCTCTCCGCGCACGACGCGCTCGATGTTGCCGGGTTCGTTTAGGTTGAACACGATGATGGGGAGCCCGGTGTCCTTGCACAGGGAGATGGCCGTGGAGTCCATGACCTTGAGCTCCTTGCTGAGGACCTCCATGTAGTTGAGTTGCTGGTACTTGACTGCGTTCGGGTTCTTGGCGGGGTCCGAGTCGTAGACTCCGTCCACCTTGGTCGCCTTGAGGAGGACCTCGGCGCCGATCTCGACGGCGCGCAGCGAGGCGGCGGTGTCGGTGGTGAAGTAGGGGTTGCCGGTGCCGGCGGCGAAGATGACCACGCGCCCCTTCTCGAGGTGGCGCATCGCCCGGCGCTTGATGAAGGGCTCGGCGACCTCTCTCATCTCGATGGCGGACTGGACGCGGGTGTCCACGCCGGCCTTCTCGAGGCCGTCCTGCAGGGCCAGCGAGTTCATGACCGTCGCGAGCATGCCCATGTAATCGCCGGTGGAGCGATCCATGCCCTTGGCGCTCGCCGCCAGGCCGCGGAAGATGTTGCCCCCGCCCACGACCAGGGCGAGCTCGAGGCCCTGATCCACCAGGCCCTTGACCTCGTCGGCGATCTGGCGGATCACCACCGGGTCGATGCCGTAGCCCTGGGCGCCCATGAGCGCCTCGCCGCTCAGCTTGAGGAGGATGCGCTTGTACTTGAGACCGTTGCTCAACGGAGACTCCTCTTCGTGAGGAGCGACCCCCGACGCGTGACGGGGGTCGCCCTTCGGATTGGCCGGGTTTACTTGCCCATCTGGGCGGCGACTTCGGCCGCGAAGTCCTCGACCTTCTTCTCGATGCCCTCGCCGAGCACGAAGCGGGCGAAGCGCTTGACGCTCATCTTGGCGCCGAGCTTGCTCGCGCGCTCGTTGATCACGTCGGTCACGCTCTTGCCGGGCTCCTTGATGAAGGGCTGCTCGAGGAGGCAGACCTGCTCGAAGTACTTGTTGATGCGGCCCTCGACGATCTTGCCCCGGACGGCCTCGGGCTTGGCCTTGATCTCGTCCTGCTCGGAGAGGATCCGGCGCTCGGCCTCGGTCTGCTCGGCGGGGACCTCGGTGCGCGAGACGAAGGCGGGGCTGGAGGCGGCGACCTGCATGGCCAGGTCGCGGGCCAGCTCCTGGGCGTCGCCGCTGGTGCTGATGTCCTTGTCCGAGATCAGCTCGATCAACACGCCGATCTTGCCGCCGAGGTGGATGTAGGTGCCGACGAGGTTGGTGCCCTCGGCGGTGTAGCGGGCGAAGCGACGGATGTCGATCTTCTCGCCGATCTTGGCGACCTTGGTGTTGAGGACCTCGTTGAGGGTCTGGCCGGCCTCGGCCACGGAGGGCTGAGCGAGCAGGTCGGCGCCGACGCCGGTCTCGGTGGTGGCCTTCTCGGCGGCCTGCTGGGCCACGTCCTTCACGAAGGCGACGAACTCCTCGTTGCGGGCGACGAAGTCGGTCTCGCAGTTGACCTCGACCAGCGCGCCCACGCGGCCGTCGGCGGTCAAGTAGGAGCCCACGGCGCCCTCGCTCGCGATGCGGCCGGCCTTCTTGGCGGCGGCGGCGAGGCCCTTCTTGCGGAGCAGCTCGACGGCCTTGTCGAGATCACCACCGACTTCGGTGAGGGCCTTCTTGCAGTCCATCATGCCGGCGCCGGTCTTCTCACGGAGATCCTTGACGAGCGAAGCGGAAATGTCCACGGGTGATTCCTCCTTAAGGAAAGATCAAATTCTTCTTCAGTATACTCTAAAATCCCCCCGAAGGGGATGGCCGCACCTTCTCAAGCGCACGCCCGGGCGAGTGCCCGGGCGTGCGATCGACCTTTGAAGGCGGCTGAGGCTAGATCGAGACGGCCTCGAGCTGCTCGGTGGTGCCGGCGGCGTGCTGCACGCCCTGCTTGCCCTCGAGGACGGCGTCGGCGATCTTCTCGGTGAGGACCTTGATGGCGCGGATCGCGTCGTCGTTGCCGGGGATGATGTAGTCGACCTCATCGGGATCGCAGTTGGTGTCGACCACGGCCACGACGGGGATGCCCAGCTTGCGGGCTTCCTTGATGGCGAGGTGCTCCTTCTTGGTGTCGATCACGAAGACGACGTCGGGGCGACGGCCGGGCAGGTTCTTGATGCCGCCCAGAAGACGCTCGAGCTTGAAGGCTTCCTTCTCGAGGAGCGAGACTTCCTTCTTGGGCAGACGGTCGTAGGAGCCGTCGACCTTCATCTGCTCGAGCTCCTTGAGGCGGGCGATCCGCTTCTTGATGGTCTCGAAGTTGGTCAGCATGCCGCCGAGCCAGCGCTGGTTGACGAAGAACATGTTGCAGCGCTCGGCCTCCTCGCGGATGGTCTCCTGCGCCTGCTTCTTCGTGCCGACGAAGCAGATGTTCTTGCCCTGGGCGACCATGTCGCGCACGAAGTAGTACGCGGCGTCCAGGTAGCGCGAGGTCTTCTGGAGGTCGATGATGTAGATGCCGTTGCGCTCGGCGAAGATGTAGGGACGCATCTTGGGGTTCCAGCGACGGGTCTGGTGACCGAAGTGGACGCCGGCCTCGAGCAGGCTCTTCATAGGTGCGACGGGCATAGGGTTGTTACTCTCCTTTTAAGGGGTGGGGTTACTCCGCCGCCGACCGCTTTCTGTGGCGCCCTTCAGGAATCGAGGGTTTCCCCTCGACCCCGCCTGGAGGGCATGCGGGTCGGCGTGTGGGCTCCGCGCGCGGCGTGGCGCTCGCGGGCGTGGGAAGCGGATCCGTACTATAGCATGTGCCCCCTGCCCCCAGCAAGCGAGCGCTCGGCGAGAGCGGCCCCGCGGTGATCAATGAACTTGCGCCGGGAGATCCCTTGGCGTATCCTTATTCGAAGGCTTGGCCGCTCAGGGCCGGGCCGCGCCGTGCCGCACAGGCCTCTACGGTCGAACGCAGGAAGGAACGCCCCATGCCGACGGTCCAGACCATCCTCTTCGAGAACGTCGAGATCGACGTCTCCAACAACAAGCAGCTCTTCATCCACCCCATCCACCGGGTGGTGGCCGAGGAGTTCCCCGTCCCGCTCTCGTTCGCCGTCCTGAGCTGCGCCTACGATCTGGCTCCCGGTCGCTACTCGTGCAAGCACACCATGTTCGCCGACGACCGCAAGACCGAGCTGATCTCCTTCTCCCACGAGGCGGTCGCCCTCGAGCAGGCCGGCGGCGGCATGGGCTTCCGCACCACCTTCGAGAACGTCCAGCTCCCCGGCCCCGGCCGCTACTGGATCCGCACCGAGCTCTCGGGCGGGGTCAAGGCCGACGACATCGTCCTGCGGGTCGAGGGCGTCAAGAAGGGTGCTCCCAAGCTCAACCTGCGCGCCTAGCGCTCGTTGCCGGCCCGGGCATTAACCTCGCCAAAACCTCCCTTCGCCCCTGTGCAAAAGGGAGAAAGACCGCTCGGGCCGAAAAATTTAACCCAACCTTTCCGATCCAGGGGGCTTGCCGCGTTATCCTTGGGGTAGAACGAAATCGAGCGGCGGGCCGCCCCCGAAAAAGGGGCAAGCGGCAAGCGGTCGCTCGCAAGAAGCATCCGTCAAGATCAGTCGTTACCTCTCGACCGTTTGCCAGGGGGCGGTTCATTCGGAAGGCGGCGCGGCCACGTCCGGGGTTAAGGCGAGTTTGTGTGGTCCGTTACAGCAACATCGACGCAACATAGCCAAAATCTTTTCACCGTAAAGTTTCAGGTAGAGTGTGCACAAGCAAGCGATAACACGGCGCAACAACGTGGTTCGAGTAGGAGGATCAGGGCTTGGATAAGCTGATTGTCAACGGCGGGCCCCCCCTCGTCGGCACCATCCCGGTCAGCGGCGCGAAGAACTCGGCCCTGCCGATCCTCGCGGCGGCGATCCTCTCGCAGGGCGACTGCCACATCACCAACGTCCCCGAGCTGACCGACGTCCACATCATCTGCGAGATCCTGGGCACCCTGGGCGTCGAGGTCGAGTCGACCGGCAAGGGCTCCTACCGCCTCAACGCCAGCGGCCTCTGCGAGTTCACCGCCCCCTACGAGCTGGTCACCAAGATGCGGGCGGCCTTCTTCGCCATCGGCCCCATCCTGGCGCGCATGGGCCACGCCCGGATCCCCTTGCCCGGCGGCTGCACCATCGGCTCGCGCCCGGTGGACCTCCACCTCAAGGGGCTTCGCTCCCTGGGCGCCAAGGTCACCATCGAGCACGGCTACGTGGAGGCCCAGGCCGACGCCCTGGTCGGCGGCAACGTCTACCTCGACTTCCCGAGCGTGGGCGCCACCGAGACCATCATGATGGCCGCGGTCCACGCCGAGGGCACCACCGTCATCGAGAACTGCGCCCAGGAGCCCGAGATCGTCGATCTCGCCGACTTCCTCAACAAGATGGGTGCCCGGGTCACCGGCGCCGGGACCCAGACCATCACGGTCGAGGGGGTCCGGCGGCTGGGCGGCTGCGACCATTCCATCATCCCCGACCGGATCGAGGCGGGCACCTTCATGGTGGCCGCGGCCATCACCCGGGGCGATCTGACCCTGACGGGGGTGCGCAACGACCACCTCCAGGCGATCGCAAGCAAGCTCATCGAGATGGGGGTCACCGTCACCCCCATCGGCGATGACGTGGTCAACGTCAAGGTCGAGGGGCCCCTCAAGCCGGTCGACATCCGGACCATGCCCCACCCCGGCTTCCCCACCGACATGCAGGCCCAGGTCATGACCCTGCTTTCGACCGTCGACGGCACCTCGGTGCTGACCGAGATGGTCTTCGAGAACCGCTTCCTGCACGTGGACGAGCTGATCCGCATGGGGGCCAACATCAAGGCCGAGGGCAACGTGGCGGTGATCCAGGGGGTCAACGCCCTCTCGGGGGCCCCGGTCAAGGCCACCGACCTGCGCGCCGGCGCCGCCATGATCCTCGCGGGCCTGGTCGGTCGCGGAGAGACGGTCATCACGGGCCTGCACCACATCGATCGCGGCTACGAGCACATCGAGGCCAAGCTGACCGCGGTGGGCGCGCGCATCTCGCGCGTCTCGCGGCCGGAGACCGTCCTGACCGTCTAGGAACCATGCACCCGCTCGCCATTCTCTTCGCGGCGCTCCCCCTGCACGCGGCCCCTTCGGTGCCGCCCGGCTCGGGGGGCGCTTCGGCGTCGGTCGCTCCGCTGCTTCTCCCGGCGACCCTCGTCGGCATGCGCGTCGAGAGCGCCCCCGAGGCCGTGACGCTGTCGCTCGAGCTGACGGGGCCGGTAAGGGCCGTCGAGGCCTCCGACGCGGGGGCCTTTCGCCTCAAGCTCGAAGGGATGACGGGCGATCGCTTGTTGCTGTTCGATCAGCCGATCAACGACCCGATCCTGAGGGGCCTGCGCTGGGAGCAGGCGGGGCCCGACCCGGTGCTGGTGGTGCCCTGGGGTTACCGCCTGCCCACCCGCATCGAGGCCACGTCCGCCGGCACCTATCGCCTGATGGTCACCCTCCAGAAGGTCTTCAGCGAGAGCCTCCAGCGCGAGCTGGCGCCGGGGATCTCCCACCAGGCCATCCGGCGCGGGACGCCCTTCGGCCCGCTCTCGATCCACGCCCTGCGGGTGGACCTCAAGGCCCCGGGGGTGAGGGTGGCGCCCGCCATGGCGGCAAGCAAGGGGGGCTTCGGCCTCGAGAGCGTCAGCGGGATCGCCCAGCGCAACCAGGCGCTTGCCGCGGTCAACGGGGCCTACTTCGGCCGCGGGGGGCTGCCGCTCGGTCTGGTGATGATCGATCGCGCGCTGGTGACCGGCCCGATCTACGCCCGGACCGCCCTGGGCTTCGGCCCGAGCACCACCCGCCCGGTCATCGAGCGCGCGGCCCTCTCGGCCTACGTGGAGCTTGCGAACGGCCAGAGCGTGGAGCTCGACGGGGTGAACCAGGCGCGCTGGGACGACCAGATCGTCGCCTACACCGATCGCTGGGGCGCGCGCACCCGCACCGAGGCCAAGGCGGGCACCCTCGAGGTCGCGGTGGCGCCCGACGGCAAGGTCATGGCCGTGGGTGCGAGCGACCTTCCCATCCCGACCGGAGGCTTCGTCCTCTCGGCCATGGGATCACCCGCCGCCTGGCTCGACGAGACGATCAAGCCGGGGATGACGGTCAAGCTCCAGGTGCCCCTGAGCGACTACTTCGAGGGGGTTCAGCACGTGCTGGGCGGCGGCCCGCGCCTCCTGGAGGCCGGTCAGACCCGCATCACCAGCGAGGCCGAGCGCTTCCAGAGCGACATCGCCCGGGGCCGCGCCCCGCGCACCGCCGTGGGCGTCAGCGCCACCGGCGACCTGGTGATCGCCACGGTGGACGGTCGGTCGGCCACCGATTCGGTGGGCGTCACCCTGGGCGAGCTCGCGGACCTGATGCGCGAGCTGGGCGCCCAGGACGCCATGAACCTGGACGGCGGCGGCTCGACGGCCTTCGTGCTGGAGGGCAAGCTCATGAACAAGCCCTCCGACGGCTCCGAGCGGCCGGTGAGCAACGCCCTGCTGATCTGGGG
>DATNQI010000061.1 GCA_036704125.1 Pantanalinema sp.
AGAAGGGGGCTTGCGACTTTCGCAAGCCCCCTTCTCGGGTGTTACACGTTGACGAGCGAGGCGTCGGCCTCCTCGGTCACCACCCTCGCGTTGCGCCTGAAGACCTTGCGCATGAAGAATTCCTTCATGTCGTCCATCAGGGTGTAGGCCACCGGGATGACGAACAGGGTCAGCAGGGTCGAGGTCAACAGACCGCCGATCACCACCACCGCCATGGGCGAGCGGAACTCGGCGCCGGCGCCGATGCCGAGGGCCATCGGCATCATGCCGAGCACCATCGCGGCCGTGGTCATGAGGATCGGGCGCATGCGGACCTGGGCGCCCCGGATGACCGCCTCTCGGCGGGAGTAGCCGCGATCGCGCATCGTCAGCACGAAGTCGACGATGAGGATCGCGTTCTTGGTGACGATACCCATCAGCATGATGACGCCGATGAGGGACATCATGCCGAGCTCCTTGTTGAAGAGGAGCAGGCCTAGGAACGCGCCGCTGATCGAGAGCGGGAGGCTGAACATGATGGTCAGCGGGTGCAGGAAGGAGCTGAACTGCAGCGCGAGGATGAAGAAGATCAGGACGATCCCCATCACCATCGCCTGGCCGAAGCCGTTGAAGGCGTCCTTCTGCTGCTCGGCCTGACCGCCCATCTCGAGGCTGAGCGAGGGGGGCAGCTGGACCTTGGGCAGGACTTCCTTGGTGACGTAGTCGGTCGCCGTGCCGACCGAGACCCCCGGGATCAGGTTGGAGGTGACGTGCACCAGGCGCTGACGGTTCATGCGCTCGATGCTCGCGTAGCCGCCGCCCGTCTCGAGGTTGGCGATCGCCGCCAGGCTGGTGCTGCCGCGCTGCCCCTGGACCATCAGGCTGCCGAGAGAGCTGGCGTCCTTGCGGTAGGCGGGGTCGAGGCGCACCCAGACGTCGACCTCGTTGGCGCCGATGGTCATGGTGTTCGGGGTCTCGCCGGTGGTCGCCAGGCGAAGGGTGTTCGCCAGGGCGGTCGACTGGATCCCGTTCTGGGCCATGCGGACGCGGTCCGGGATGATCCGCAGCTCGGGCTTCTCCTCGCCGAGCGAGGTCTCCACGTCGGCGAAGACGGCGGGGTTCTTGCGCATCAGCGCGGCGATCTTGTCCGAGTAGACGCGCATCTCTTCAAGGCTGTCGCCGTGCAGCCAGATGTCCACCGGCTTGTTGTTGCCGCCGCCGACCATGCTCAGCTCGTCGGCCAGGACCTGGGCGCCGGTGTAGCTCGCGAACATCTCGCGGGCCATCTTGCCCAGCTCCTTGTCGGACTTCGAGCGCGCCTTCTTCTCGACCAGCAGGACGTCCAGCCGGGCCTCGTCCACGTGGCCGTAGGCGCCGATCATGGTGATGACGTTCTTGACGCCGTCGAGGTCCTTGACCTTGCGGGCGACGTTGTTGGCGATCCCCGCGGTCTCGTTCAGGGTGCTGCCCTTGGGCAGCTTGATCCGCAGGACGAACTCGCCGCGGTCCGCCGAGGCCATGAAGCCCTTCTGGATGAAGGCGTTAAGGGAAATGCCGCCGATGAAGGCGACGGTGGCGACCAGGACGACCACCCAGCGGTGGCTGAGGCACCACGCCAGGATGCTTGGGTAGCGGCCCGCGAGGCTGCCTTCCTCTCGCAGGGTGTGGCCCTCCTTGGGCTTCACCTTGAGGAGGTAAGCGGACATCATGGGCGTCAGGGTACGGGCGACCAGAAGCGAGAAGAGCACCGAGAAGGTGACCGTCAGGCCGAAGCTCTTGAAGAACTTGCCGATGTACCCGGACATGAACGACATGGGCAGGAACACCCCCACGATGGTGAGGGTCGTCGCGGTCACCGCCAGCTGGATCTCGCCGGTGGCATTGATGGCGGCCTTGAGAGGGGTTTCGCCCGCCTCCAGGTGGCGGAAGATGTTCTCGAGGTCCACGACCGCGTCGTCGACCAGGATGCCGACCACCAGCGACAGCGCCATCATGGTGATGTTGTTGAAGGTGAACCCGAAGAGGTGCATCGGGATGAAGGCGCCCACGATCGAGATGGGAATGGCCAGGCCGCTGATCAGCATCGCCATCCAGTTGCGCAGGAAGACGAACAGCACCAGGACCGCCAGCAGCGCGCCGATGATCAGGTGCTCCCACACGGCTTCGTTCGACTGCTCGATGAAGTGGGTGGTGTCGGAGGCCTTGGTGATCTTCATGCCCGCGGGCAGGGTGGGAGCGATCTCGGCGATCTTCTTGTCGAGGGCGTGGACCACCTCGACCGAGTTGGCGTCGGTCTGCTTGATGATCGAGAAGAAGACCGCGTCCTGGCCATCGATCGCCGCGTAGGTGGCGCGGTCCTTGATGGTGTCTCGGACCGTGCCGAGGTTCTTGAGCTGGACCTGGGCGCCGCCCGGGGTCGTCACGTACATCCGCGAGAGGTCCTCGAGGCTCTGGAACTTGCCCATGGTACGCAGGGTGAGCTCGCGGGGATCCGCGTTGACCTTGCCGCCGGGCAGGTTGTAGTTCTCGGCCTGGATGGACTGGAAGACGCCGGGCAGGCTCAGGTTGTAGGCCTGAAGGCGCTCGGGGTTGAGGGCGACCTCGTAGGTGCGCTCCACGTTGCCGAGGAGCTGCACCTGGGCGATGCCCTTGATGCGCTCGAGCTTGGGCTTGATGATGTCCTTCATGTAGGTGGAGAGGGCCACGTCGGACATGTTGCCGGTGATCGCGTAGTTGACGATCGGCATCATGCTGGAGCTGAAGCTCAGGTAAGCCGGGGGCCGAACGTCCTTGGGGAGCTTCCAGAGGATACCCGAGACCTTGTCACGGATGTCGTTGGCCGCGTCCTTGGACGCGATCTCGAGCTCCATCTCGCAGATGACCTGGGACACGCCGTCGTTCGACGTCGAGGTGAGGGTCTTGAGGCCGTTGATCCCCGAGAGGGCGTCCTCGATGGGCTTGGTGACCAGGGTCTCGACCTCGGCCGGGGCCGCGCCGGGGTACACCGTCTGCACGACGACGACCGGGAACTCGATGTTGGGGAACAGCTCGAGCGGCATGCTGAAGAACGATCGCAGCCCGAGCAGCGCGATGATCAGCATCATGATGATGGTCGTGACCGGGTTCTTGATAAAGAAGGTCGAGAAGTTGAACCCCTGTTCGGCATTTTCCCCGGGCAGATGGGTGCCGCCGTGGCTCATCGGGCACCTCCCTCGGGCTTGATCGACAGGCCCTCCTTGACGAAGGCGCTGCCCTTGACGATGACCGCTTCACCGCCCTTGAGCCCGCCCGTGATCTCGGCCCAGTCCGCGCCGCGAACGCCGGTCGTGACGCTCACGCGCTGCGCCTTGCCGCTGGTGGCCAAGAAGACGATCTGCTCGGCGCCGTCGGTGACCAGCGCGCCCGCGGGGACCGTCAGGCCCTGGTGGCTGGGGCCTGCGATCGCGGCCGAGACGTTCATGCCGACCTTGAGGCGGCCGTTGCGCGCCAGGTCGACCTTGACGGGGATGAGCCGGCTCTGGGGATCGACCATCGGGGCGATCTCGCTGACCCGGCCGTGGAACGACTCCCCGGGCAGCGCCACCGAGGAGACGAGGACCTTGCCGCCCTCGCGCACCAGCGAGAGGTCGCGCTCGGCGATGGGGAGCTTGACCTGCATCTCGCCGGCCGCGGCGACGGTGACGATGCTCGAGCTGGGCCCAGCCATGGCGCCCAGGTCCAGGCCCTTGGCGACCACGACCCCGGTGATGGGGCTGGTGACGGTGCCGTTGGCGAGCTGGGACTCCATCAGGGAGATGGCGGCCTTGCTCTGCTTGAGCTGGCTGCGCGCGACGCGCACCTGGGTGAGGGCGCTCTTGAGCTGCTGCTGGCTGATCACGCCCTCGGCGGCCAGCTCCTTCATGCGGCTGTAGTTGTCCTCGGCCTGGTCGAGGTTGGCCTCGGCCGAGATGAGCGCGCTCTTCTGCTGCTGGAGCTGCCAGCCGAGCTCGGGGGTCTCGAGGCGCGCGATGACCTGGCCCTTGGTGACGCGATCGCCCTCGGCGACGCTCAGCTCGATGATGCGGCCGCTGGTCTTTGGCATCACGTTGACCTGGCTCTTGGCGATGACGGTGCCGTTGACGACCAGGTCCTCCGAGACGGCTCTCGGGCCGACCACCGTGGTCGAGACGGGGATCGGGGCGGCTTCGGGCTGCTCGGCCTTCGCGTCAGGCTTGGCGCCCCGATGGCATCCTGCCGTGACGGCCACGAGCAGCGGGATCATCAGTCTCGTCAGCTGTTGACGCAATTTAGTATCCTTTCTTAGACAGCTCAGGGCTGTTCTTAGACAGCTCAGGGCTGTTCATAGACAGCTCGGAGCTGCCCTTGGGCTGAGCTGCGCTCTTACGGTTCACGGCCTCGGAGAGGTCGACGCCCAGAGCCTGGGCGAGACCGACTTCGGCCGACTGGAGATCGTAGGTCGCCTGGACGTAGTTGTTCTGCGCCTGGACCAGCTGGGTCTGGGCGTCGATGACCTCATACCCGGTCCCCACCCCCGCGCTATATCTTACTTGCGACATGCGGTGGGACTCCTGCGAGACCTGCAGGCCCTTCTGGGCGATCGCCACCCGGTCGCGGGCGTCCTGGCGGTTCAGCAAGGAGCTCTGAACGTCCATGGACAGGTTGCGCCGGGCCGACTCGATGCTGAGGTCGGTCTGCGCCAGGTCGAGCGTGGAGGCGGACACCTTGGCCTCGGCCTTGCCCCAGTCCAGCACGGTCCATGAGAGGCCCGCCATCAGCATGAAGTTGCGGCCGGTGCCGAGCCCCTGCTGGCTGTACTGCGCCTGGGCCTGGGCCTTGGGCAGGTTCGCCTTCCGGTTGAGGTCAACGGTGGCCTCATCGATCCGGCGCTTGAGCACCAGGGTCTGGAACTCGGGACGGTTCTCGACGGCGTCCTGCAGGTTGAGGTCCATGGTGGCCTCGAGCCTGGGCAGCGCGAGATCCGGGGCGAGCCTTCGATCGCCCACGGGCTCGCCCATGGTCGTCCCGAGGCTCAGGCGCGCGAGCTCCACGGTGTTGGTGACGCTGCGCAGCTGGCCCTGGACGTTGGCGAGCTGCGCTTCGGCCTGCAGCACGTCGAAACGCGTGCCGGTGCCCGCTCGCTCCTTGATCCGCGCTACCTCCAGGTGGGACTGGGACTGCTCGACCGCGCGCAGCGCGACCTCGCGCAGCGACGAAGCCTTGAGCACCTGGAGGTAGCCCCTGGCCGTGTCGTAGGCGGACTTTCGCAGCTGGTTGGAGCGATCGAGCTCACTCATCTTGACGCTGGCATCGGCGATCTTGAGGGCCGAGGCGGTCTGGAAGCCGTCGAAGAGGACCTGGCTGACCGAGAGCGAGTTCTGGATCAGGCCGAACGAGCCGCCCATCCCGGTCGCCCCGGAGAGGCCACCGCCCAGGCCGCCGCCGAGGCCACCCATCCCGCCCAGCCCGCCGATCAGGGCGTTGGAGTCGATGATGTTGTAGTTGACGGCGCTGCTGGTGAGGGTGAGCTGGGGATAGAGGCCGGCGTAGGTCTGGTTGATCTGGCTCTTGGCCTGGGCGATCTTCGCGTCGCTCGCGGCCACCGAGAGGTTGTTGCGCTGGGCGATGGCGATCGCCTCGCCCAGGCCGAGGGTGCCGGCGGCGTACGCGCTCGACGGCGCGCAGACCACGCCTGCGAGCGCGAGCGCGGTGAGGGTCAGACGGAGGTTCATGGCGCGACCCTCTCAGGGTGATAGCTGAGGCCGATCCCGAAGAGCTGGGTCGACTCGTAGGTGTTGGTGGCTCCGGCCCACTGCTGGGTCGCCGTCAGGTCGAGGCGCAGGCCGGGCATGACGTTGTAGCCGAGCAGGATCCCCACGTCACCCCAGGTCACGTCGCCAAGGGCGTAGGGAGCCGAGGACGTGACGGATTTCAGCAGCGGCAGCTTGCCGCGACCGATCACCTCGAGGTCGCCGAAGCGCTTGCCGGCCTCGAGGCCGAGGGCGAGCGCGTGGCGGCTCTGGCTGAAGTCCATGGGCGTGCCGGTCCAGGGCGTGGCGTAGCCCGGGGCGATGAACGAATTGCTGTAGACGAGCTGCGGCAAGAAGTCGATGCCCGCCGCGCGCACGATGTGGCCCGCGCTCAGGCTCCACTCGCTGTGGTCGACGCTCGGCGCCGGGTTCGGCTGGGTCGTGAGCGGCGAGACCTGGATGGGGGCCTTGACGCGGTAGCCCGAGACGCCGAAGACCGCATCGCTCACGCGGTAGCGGGCGTCGGCGACCAGGCCGTTCACGGCCAGGCCCTCGACGGTGCGGCCGCCGGTGTTGACCAGCTGGTTGCGCAGGGCGTAGCCGAGGCCCACCTGGGTGTCGAAGATGGCATTGCCGACGGCAACTTCCTGGGCCGGAGCCTTGGCGAAGGTCGGGCGGTAGGCGGGCACCGGGCGCAGGGTCACGCTCTGGGCGCGGTCGGCTGCGACCTCCTGGCCGACGAAGCCGACCGCGGTGAAGACCAGGACCTGGCGACCCTTGGGGTCGAGCTTGAGGCTGAAGGCGCCCTTCTCGTCGGTGATGGCCGAGCTGATGGCGCCCTGCTGCTGGACGAAGACGCTCGAAAGCGGCTTGCCGTCGGGGCCCTGGACCTTGCCCGAGAGGGGTGCCTCGGCGGGGGCCGCGATGGCGGGGGCCGCGGCGCTCGCGACGAGCGCGAGGGTGGTGATGATGTTTCGCATAGATTCCTCTGTGGTCGCGGCTTACTGGACGGTGACGCTCGCCGCCACGACATGGTCGCCGTTCACGACGAAGGTCATGGGGGTGGGCGTCCCGTTGAGGGTCTTCTGGCTTGTGGTCTGCGGCGCCACGTAGGTGTTGCCGACCTTGGACATGGGGTAGGGGACTGCGCCCGAGAGCAGCTTGAGGCTCCGCGCCGAGGACCACTCCGGGAAAGCGGTGTCGGGGAAGGCGAGGGAGTACACCGGGGTGCCGTTCACGAGATTCATGGACTCGGTGGCGGTCACGGCGCTCAGCGCGCCCGTCTGGCCGAGGTTGGCCTTGTAGGACAGCCCGGAGTCGCAGCCTGCGATCGCGACCAGGCCCAGAGCGCCTAGCAAAACTATTCCGCCAAGCCGCCCACGGCGGCCACCAGCCGAAACATGCCTGGTTTTGTTGGGTGCTCTTTGCGCCAGGGTGAGGAGCTTGGAAGTCATTGGGCCGGTTTCCTTTCGCCGTCGTGTGCGCGGGATCTTGTTCTATGCCATCGGGAGGTTTCTTTTTTTACTTGAGTATATTTTTTACCACTAATCCCGTTAGCCTCGCAAGCGTCGAGGGGCAGGTTCTTTGCCTGGCATTCTTACGATTCGTGACGTTTTGGGGGGCAATCAAACGGGTGTCGGGCATTTCAGGTACCATGGTCACAATTATCGATTATTCGACCATGAAAGAGGATATCCTTGACTCAGACCCAGCCCCCGCGCTTCGACGACTGGTGCCTCAGGCCCGAACTCAACGCCGCCGTCGCGCACATGGGCTTCACTCACCCCACCCCGGTGCAGCATGAAGCGTTCCCGATCGTCGCCGCGCGCAGCGACGTGATGGTCCAGTCCCGCACGGGAACCGGCAAGACGCTGGCCTTCGGACTGCCGCTCTTCGAGCGCCTGGCGGTGGGCGAGCGCAACGTCAAGATCATCGTCATCGTGCCCACCCGCGAGCTCGCGATGCAGGTCGGGATCGAGCTGAGCAAGCTCGCCCGCAGCCTCGACACGCGCGTGGCGACCCTGGTGGGCGGTGCGCCTTACGGCGAGCAGCTCCGGGCCCTGCGCGACGGCGCCGCCGTCGTGGTCGGCACCCCCGGCCGCGTGCGCGACCACCTGAGCCGCGCCACCCTCAAGCTCGACGCCTGCGAGGCGGTCGTCCTGGACGAGGCCGACGAGATCCTGGACATGGGCTTCAAGGACGAGCTCGAGGAGATCCTCGGCAAGCTTCCCGAGGGGCGCCAGACCCTTCTGTTCTCGGCCACCCTCGATAACGACATCGAGGCGATCGCCAAGAAGTACATGCGCGATCCCCAGCGCATCTCCATGGCGTCGAGCGGGGTCTCGACCACCATCCGCCATGCCTTCTACGAAGTCTCGCCCGTGGCGAAGTTCGAGGCCCTGGCCAACGTCCTTCACGTGGAGCGGCCCGAGCTCGCCATCTGCTTCTGCCACACCAAGGCCGAGACCGAGAGCCTCGCCGAGCGCCTCGCCGCCGAGGGCTTCAAGGTCGGCGTACTCAACGGCGATCGCGTCCAGGCCCAGCGCACCCAGACCCTCCAGGCCTTCCGCCAGCGCCAGATCTCGATCCTGGTCGCCACCGACGTGGCGGCGCGCGGCATCGACGTTCGTGGCCTGACGCACGTCATCAACATGGGCGTGCCCCGCAACTCCGAGACCTACGTCCACCGCACCGGCCGGACCGGCCGCGCGGGCAAGGACGGCGTCGCCATCACCCTGGTGGCGCCCCTCGATCGCAGCAAGGTTCGCCGCCTGGCCCTGGATCTGTCGATCGACGGCGCTCCCAAGCCCGTTCCCCAGGCCGCCGAGGTCCAGGAAATCGCGCGCGAGAGCTTCTTCGAGGAGCTCACGAAGCGCACCGACGAGGCGCAGCCCGCCCAGTGGGAGGCCTACGCCGAGGCGCTGCTCGAGAACCTCCCCCCGGCGCGCGTGCTCGCGGTCCTGCTCCAGGACCTGAACGCGGCGACCGGCAGGCTCCCGGTGGGCTACGAGGTCCCCGTCCCGGCCCCCGTTCGCGGCAAGGAGAAGCCGCTGCGCGACAAGCCCAAGCGCTCCGAGCGCGTCGAGCGCAAGGACGGTGCGCGCCCCGAGCGCGGCCAGGAAGCGGGAATGACGCGCCTGACGCTCAACATGGGGCGGCAGAACCGGATGATGCCGGGCTTCCTGGTGCAGTTCGTCTGCCGGAAGTCTGGGATCAACGGCAAGTCCATCGGCGCCATCGAGATCCGCCAGCACCACACCGTCTTCGACGTGCGCGACGCCGACGCCCAGCGCGTCATCCAGGCCATGAACGGTCAGACCGACGAGCGAGGCCGCAAGATCACCGTCTCGCCCGTTTAGCCACCGGACAACTTCAGCCAGCTCCAAGAAAAGATTGCATCGCGCGCGATGCAATCTTTTCTTGATGCGCCCGTTCAACCGGCGTCATACGCATCCTTTACTCTCTTCTTATTCCCTGAGGGCTCGGACGAGAGAAAGGACGGCGCAGGATGATCGGCATCGGTTACGCATTCGGGACGGGCGATCGACATCATTCGCCTTACTTGCCTCAGTATGCCCAGCCCAAGCAGGAAGTGGCCCAGCCCTCCGGCAAGGCCGCCTCGTTCGAGGAGGTGCTGCAAGGCGCGATCGCCCGCCTCTCAACTTAACTTGGCGGCCGAGATCCGCGCCCTGAAGGCCAGGGCCTCCATGGCATCCTGGTAGCTCTTGAGGTGGCGCAGAGCGATCTCGGAAGGGGGCGGGCACAGGAGCGCCCACTCACGCGCGCGCTCCACGAGGATTCCCGCCTCGCGGAAGATGGCGACGGCCGCGAGGCCCATCATCGGGTTGGTCGGCGCCCGGCGCATGGCGAGGGTCCTCAGGTCGATGGGCGGCGACTCCGCGAGCGCGCCGTAGAAGGCCTGCAACCACCCCGGGGTCAGCTCCCAGGTCTCGTGCATGGCATCCCACGCCGCGACCACCCGGGTGGCGCTCTGGCGCAGCGCGGTCCATGCGTTCTCGTCGCAAGGCGGGTCGATGCAGACGACCAGCCCCGGCGTCCCGCCGAGCCCAGTGCCGGGGCCCGCGAACCCGGCCTCGAGGCGCCTCATCTCCGACTGAACGGCCTCCGGCAAATCGAGCAGTCCTGCCCGGTTCGCGTAAACGGTCACCCTGGTGGCGGCATCGAGCGTCGCGAGGACCGCACCGGGCTGCTCGCCCCTTCGGTCCTCGACCGTCGCGACCGCTCGCGCCGCGAGCAGGGCGAGATCGACCGGCGGCGGTGCCTCGGCCGGGTCGATTCGGCGCGCGGAGAGCTGCAAGGTTCGGCTCCCGCGATAGGTGTTGATCTCGGGCTGGTAGGCCAGGTGAACCCAGCCTCCCGTGTAGCCCTCGATCGCGTGAGGCGTCTCGGCGTCCTTGCGCCAGAGCACGACCTCGCGGACCTCGCGGCCGTCGTCGATCTGGAGCGCCACGCGCTTGCCGCTCTGGCGCTTCCCGATGAGGCGCGCGTGCTTGAGGCCGAAGACCGGCGCCGGGTTCTTCTGGCCGAACGGCTCCATGCCGTCCAGGTGCGCGAGCAGCTCGAAGGTGGCCTCGGCGAAGGGCAGCTCGGCATCGAGCCAGACCGCGTCGGGTGGCCGGGTCCAGCCGCGGTCCTCGACGTGCCGGTTCAGGGCCTTTCGCAGGGGGCCGAGCTCCTCGGCGCGCGCCGAGCATCCGGCGGCCTGCGCGTGGCCGCCGAAGCCGAGCAGGTGCGCCTGCGCGGCGTGCAGGGCCTCGTAGAGGTGAAGGCCCTCGGGGCTGCGGCCCGAGCCCTTCCAGATGCCGTCGCCGTGGTGCGAGAAGAGCAGGACCGGCACCCGGTAGCGCTCCTTTATCCGGCCGGCCACGATGCCGGTGATGCCGTGGTGGTAGGCCTCGTCGGCGAGCACCACGAAGGGCTCCGCGTCGAGGTCCAGCTCCTTTTCGATCCGCGCGAGAATCGCATGTTCGAGCTCGGCGTTCAGCTCGCGCCGATCGGCGTTGATGGCATCGAGCCGCTGGGCCAAGGCCCGGGCTTCGCTCGCGTCGTTGGTGGCAAGCAGCTTGAAGCCGATCTCGGGGGTCTCCAGACGGCCCGCCGCGTTCAGGCGCGGGCCGAACTTGAAGCCGATGTGCTGCGGTCCGAACTCCTCCCAGTGGGTCCGGGTGATCTCGCCGAGCGCCTTGACCCCGGGCAGGACCCTTGCCTCGCGCATGCGCCTGATGCCCGCCCAGACCAGCGAGCGGTTGGGACCGTCGAGGGGCACCATGTCCGCCACCGTCCCGATGGCGACCAGGTCCAGGAAGTGCTCCATCCTGCCGGTGAAGCCCCCCTCCAGGGCGATGGCGAGCAGGTAGGCCACCCCCACCCCCGCGAGGTCCCTGAGGTGGGGGAACTCCACCTGGGGGTGAACGATGGCGTGGGCGTCGGGCAGGGTCTCGGGGACCTGGTGGTGGTCGGTCACGATCAGGTCGATCCCGAGCTGCCGTGCCTTCTCGGCCGCCGCGTGGGCCGAGATCCCGTTGTCGCAGGTCACGATCACCTTGGCGCCCTCGGCCGCCAGCCGCTCGACGGCGCCCGGCGTGACGCCGTAGCCGTCCTTGAAGCGATCGGGCAAGTAGGCGCGGGCGTTCGCCTTCATCCCCCTGGCGAGGTAGCGGTAAAGCAGGGTCGAGGAGGTGACGCCGTCGCAGTCGTAGTCCCCGTAGATGACCATCGCCTCGCCGGCGTTCACCGCGCGCCGGATGCGCGCGACGGCGCGCTCCATCCCGGGGGTCATGGGCGCGGAGGCGAGGAACTCCAGGCTGTCCCGGCTCGCGAGGAAGGCCCGGACCTGCTCGCTCGTGCGTAGCCCCCTCAGCCAGAGGACCCGCGCGATCGCGCGGGGCAGCTCCAGGGCCGCGGCGATGGCCGCGACCTCGGCCTCGTCGGCGTTCCGGACGTGCCAGGTCACGGCCGATCCTCCAGGCGGAAGGTGGGGAGCGTCAGGGCGGCCCCCGGCGCGGCGGCAGGCCGGCGGGTCGGGTTGCAGTAGGAGTCGAAGGAGCAGCGCTCGCACTCCGATTTCAGCGTCGGACGCGCGAAGCGCGGATCGTCCGGGGCCGCCTCGTCGAAGGGGGCGAGCACCGCATCGGCCACCTGCTCGAAGGCGCGCCGATCCGCCTCGTGGCTCGCCGCGTCGTAGTCGAAGGCCACTTCTTGCGCCTTGTTCACGTCCCAGTAGACCATCCGCACGGCCTCGGGGGGGATCGGCTCACCCCCGTTGTAGACGTGCCCCGCCTCGACCAGGGCGAAGCGGTAGAGGCGCGTCTGCCAGCTCGCCTGCAGGACGGCGCGGGTCTCCTTGCCGGTCTTCCAGTCCAGGATGCGCCAGGCGGTGCCGTCCTGGACGAGGCGATCGTAGCGGACCATGAAGGGCACCCCCCGGAACTGGAAGTGAAGGGGGGCCTCCGTCCAGCTCCGGGCCGGGGGCACGGCGTGGTCCGAGCGGACGAACATCCCCCACAGCCCGGCGAGGCGAGAGAGGGTCGCGGCCTCGGCCTCGAGGACGGGGGCCACGTCGAGGCCCAGCGCGTGCTGCTGGACCAGCCGGTGGAAGACCTGGCCGGTGCGGATGCGCTCGGAGGCCTCCGGGTCCAGGTCCTTCGCCTGTGGGCCCGGCCAGTAGCGGTTCACGCGGTAGCGCAGGGCGAAACGGCGCTTGCAGACGCTCCAGTCCTTGAGGCTCGCGCTGCTGATCCGCGGCAGCTCCAGGGGGGTCATGCGCCGAATCCTTCCGTCAACGCCTTGATGTGCCACGGAGCCATTCGCTCGGGCTTGAACCCGTGAGCCGAGAGCGTGAGGTTCGCCTCGGCCCGGGTGATGCCCACGTAGAGCAGCCGCAGCCGCTCGGCCACGGCCACCTGCCTTGCGGCGTGCTCGAGGTCCGAAAGGGCCGGCATGGGCGCGGTCCTTGCATGGATGAGCAGCTGCTCGGCCATGAAGGCGTCCCGGTCCCAGATCTCCACCTCCTCGAGCCGCCAGGGGAACCAGGTCTTGCTCTCGAAGTAGTAGCCGAGGTTCGGCATCCAGACGGCCTCGTACTCGGCGCCCTTGGACTTGTGAAGGGTCAAGAATTCGGCCTCGCCGGGCTGAGGAGGGGCGAGCTCGTGACCCGTCGAGGCGATGGCGCGGCGCTCGGCGGTGATGGCGAGCTCGTCCAGCGCGGCCTGGACCTGCGCGAGCGGATCGTCGCGATCGATCCAGGCGTCTCCCTCCGCCGTGGGCTGATAGGGGAGGCGGCCCTGCAGGTCGCGGGCGATCGCGGCGGCCTTGGAGGCGAGCGTCTGGGCCCCCGGGTCGCCGAGCAGCTCGTGGGCGATGGTCGGCAGCAGCTCCAGGGGCGGCAGGTGGCGCGCCCCGAGCAAAGTGCGGCACCGCCTGGCCAGGATCACGGCCGAGGCGTAGTCGGCCTCGTGGAGCGAGGCGGGGCGGCTCGGGGCGAGCCCCTCGGCGGGGTAGATCAAGCCGTCCAGCACGCCGGGGCTCATCAGGTGCGAACGGGTCGCCTTGAGGTCGAAGAGCGGCTCGCGGCGGGCGCTCTGGGTGCCCTCGAGCAGGGAGATGAAGGCCTCGGCCTGGCGCCTGGAGGGGATCGAGAGGAAGTGCAGGGCCCGCTTGAGGACGGTGATGACCGGGCCCGCCTGGACCTGACCGGTGGCCCCCTCGTAGACCGGGATCCCCATCAGGCGCGCCCCGTCCATGTAGGCCTCGGCCATGGGGTTGGTGGGGCACAGCACGGCGACCCGCGCCTCGGGGCGTTTTTGAAGGTAGGCCCGCACCTCGGTCAGGACGCCGTGGCGCTCCTCGTCCTTGGACCCCCAGGTCCTCCAGCGGACCTTGCTGGCGCGCGCGTCGGGGTTCGGCTTGCCTGCGGTGGCCGCGCGCACCGCCACGCGGTCGAAGGCGTCGCGCACGACCGGGTCCGGGTGCTCCTGCGAGATGGCGACGAGGGTGTTGGCCAGGTCCATGATGGGCTGGCCGCTGCGGCTGCTCTCGTCCATGGTCACCCGGCGCCCCTCGGCGGCGCACGCGTCGCAGAAGGCGCGGAAGAAGCGCGGGTCGTTGAAGGTGAAGCTGCTGGTGATGGCCTGGTTGGAGTCGCCGACTCGCACGAGGTTGCCGCTTCCCCCGTGCTCAAGGGAGGTGAGCAGGCCGATGAGGCGATTCTGGGCGGGGGTCGAGTCCTGGGCCTCGTCCTCCATCACGAAGCGGTGGCGCTTCTGGTACCAGCGACGCAGGGCCTCGTTCGTCTCCAGCAGTACGATCGCCTGCTGGACCTGATCGTCGTAGTCCACGGCGCGCCGCTGCTTGAGCTCGTTCAAGTACGCCCGGTAAAGGTAGGGGATCTCGGGCTGGAACGCCCCGAGCACCCCCTCGACCTCGTCGGGGCCGAGCTGGAAGTTCTTGGCCGCCGAGATGGCCTTGCGGGCCGCGGCGAGGCAGCGCCGGCGGGGATCCTCGTCGCGCGGGCCGGAACCGGTGGCGCGGTAGCGCCCTTCCCACTCCCTGCGCGCGGCGGGGTCCTGGAGGTAGGCGTCCAGGTGGGGCAGGAGCAGCAGCTCCTGCTCGCCTTCGGAGAGGATCGTAAGGCCCTCGCCGGCCTCGTCGGCTGCGGCATAGCGCTCGTAATGGCGCTTGACGACCGACAGGCAGAAGGCGTGGATGGTGCTCGCCGTCAGGCCGTAGGCCGAGAGGTTGCGCTCGGCGAGCAGCCTTGCGATCCGGCGCTTGAAGGTGCTCGCCGCGGAGCGCATGTAGGTCAGGATCAGGATCTCGGAGGGCCTGGCGTGTCCTTCCTCGATCAGCTTGGCCGCGAGCCGGGTCAGGATGAAGGTCTTGCCGGCACCTGGGACGGCCGCGATCGCGAGCTTGCCGCCCGCGTAGGCGAGGATCTCGCGCTGGGCCGGGCGAAGGCTCTCGGTCTCGACGGTCATGAGCGCCTCCCGGCGATGGTCTCCAGCAGCCAGGGCAGCTCGCCCGCCTGCTCGCGTCCCTCGGCGTCCGTGAGGCAGCCGAAGACCCTGAGGCTCTCGCTCGGCAGCCGGCACAGGGCCCAGAGGGTCTTTGCCAGCTTGTCGGCGGCGTCGCGCTCCTCTTGCTCCACGTCGTACGTCCCGCCGGGATAGCGCCGGGCGAGCACCCGGGCGTTGGTCAGCTCCTTGCGATCGCGCTTGAGCCAGCGGGGCGAGCCGAAGTCCAGCAGGTAGAGGTGCTTGAGCGGCCGCGAGCGGCTGCCCAGGTCCTTCTCGGCGAGCTGGCTGGCGCTTGCCAGGGTGATCGAGACCCGGTGCGGCTCGCGGCGGAAGAAGGGCCGCTCTGCGATGGTGCCGGCGTGCAGGAAGCGCAGGAAGCCCCAGCCCCAGCCGTCGCGGCCGGGAAGAGTCGGCTCGCCGACCTGGCTCGCCGCGGGGCCGATCCGCTCGAGCAGATCGCGGTAGGCCTCGGCGAGCTCGATGAGCTGGCCGATCTGGCTGATCTCGCGTTGCCAGGCCTCATCCAGCGAGGCGTCGCGCTCGCGCGAGAGCCGGGCGCTCGCGTACCGTTGGGCGAAGGCCTGGCGGATGAAGGCAGAAAGGTCCATCCGCGGCGCTTCGGCGCGCCTGGCCTCGATCCACGCGTGAAGGGAGCGGTACTGCTCGAGCGCCTGGTCGCCGACAGCCTCGCCCGAGAGCACGAGGCGCTCGGGCGAGGCGAGGCCGCTCGCCTCGGCGAGGTGGTCGGCCAGCCGTCCCAGCTGAAGGGGATTCAGCCCCGTCTCCAGCTCGAGCAGCTCGATCCACTCGTAGCGGCCCGGGGGCAGATCCCACTCGGGATGGCACAGCTTGGCCAGGGTCATGAGGATGCGCACGGCGCGGTTCTGGATCAGGCGGTTGGTCCCGGCGAAGACGTACAGCGACATCCCCTTGGCCGCCAGGCGGTGCTGAAGGCCCCACAGCAGGAAGGCATCGATCGCCGGCGCGACGAGCGCGACCTCGTCGCGCGCGACCCCCTGCTCGAAGCGATCGAGCAGATCGCTAGCGACCGCGTCGAGCATCTCCTCGAAGGAGTAGCGGTCCTCCCGGTGCAGCACCCCCTCGAGCGACGGCAAGGCCGCGGCCTGGTAACCGTCGAGCACCCCCTCGTGCAGGGCCGCGCCGAGGCGGGCGAGAGCTTCTTGCGCCGGGCCGGGTCCAGGGCTCGGCGCCTGGTCCTCGGCCTCCCAGCCCTGGACCAGGTCCCAGGCGGCGTCGGGATCGGCGCCCACGTACGCGCGCAGCCCCCCGCGGATGGGGCCCGATCGGCTCGTATCCGCCTGGAGCGTGGCGAAGACGCTGACCCCCTCGTCGGCGAGCACCCGGATGATCCCCTGCAGGCGCGGCGGCAGCTCGTCGAGTCGCTCGACCAGCAGGTGACCAAGCCTTGCGACCAGCTGCCGGCGGTACAGCGGGTCGGCGAAGAGCAGGCTCGCGTAAAGCTCGAGCTGCAGGCCGTGATCCAGCAGCCGGAACCCGAGCATGGTCGAGACGTACACCTCGAGGCTCGCCTCCACCCCCTCGAAGAGGGGCGCGTCCCCGATGGCCCCCTGCGCCAGGCGCCCGGCGATGCGCCGCGCGAGCAGGGCGCTCGGGGTGAGCCCCGATGAGGAGGTTCCGGGGTCGGCGGGGCTCAGGCCCGCTTCGATCGGAGCGCGCCGGGGGTCGAGCAGCCCGAAGCCGTTCTCGACGCCGCGCGCGAGGGCATCGAGCAACTGGATATTGATCAGGTGGGGCGGGCTCTGGGCCGCGGAGAGGGCGTGGACCTCGCCCGTTCGAAGATGCCCGGTGAAGCGGTTCATGAGGTACTGGGAGAGGTCGATGGCCGTGAAGACCGGCTCCGCGTAGCGCCGGGGCTTGCCGTCAGCGCCCAGCGACGCGAGGCCGAGCGCGTCGAGCTTCGCGTCGACCAGGGGCCAGTACAGGCGCAGCTCCTCCTTGATGAAGGCGGCGGGGCTCTGAACGCGCTGCTGGCCGGTCGCGATCGCAAGACCCGCCTCGGCAGGCACCGGCCGCGCCTCCGGGGCGATGTGCGGCTCGGACTCCCCTTTCAGCAGCGAGGTCCAGCGGGTGCGCGTCGCGCCCTCGAGCCAGACCTGGACCTCCTGGCTGGGAACCCCTTCGCTCAAGAGCCCGGCGTAGCGTTCCCAGAGGGCGTGCGACAGCATCTCGCGCGGCATCCCGGCGAGATAGGCACTGGGCATAGCTGAGGCGGACGCGCGCATGGCCGAAGTCCAATGGTTACGAGCAGGGGATCCCCCTCATCTTAACAGGCGAAGGTTATCCCCTCAAGGCGAATCGCCGAGCGGAGTGGACGCTCGGCGAGAACCCGAGCCGGGCGCGCGACCCGCTCGACGCCCGAAAGCTGGACGCGCGTCGGGTGGGCGTGTAACCTGGGGGGAAAGCGTCTTACATTTCGAGGTACCATACGATGCCCATGCTCGAGTTCAACCGCGCCGAACAGCAGACCCTGCTCGAGGCCATCCGTCGCTACATGACGTCCAACCAGTCTCCTCCCGTCTTCCTGATCGGCAACCAGGCGATCACCGCGCTCAACCAGCGCCGGCGGACCCCCGGCCCCATCCGGGTCCAGGTCCCCACCACGACCGTCACCCTCATGCGCGCCGCCTTGACCGACTACTCCCGCCACAACGAGGGCGACTTCGAGCCCCTCCTGGCCAAGCTGCCGTCGTAGCCGCGCCAACCCCGGTTCTGGCCCCCGCCGCGAAAGACGCGGCGGGGGCCTTTGTTTGGGCCTCGGAATGTCAAAGGTGAATGTATCGCCCCGGGGGTTGACATTTAGCTATGTCGTTCGTACATTTGGACATAGCCAACCAGCGCGGCCGACCGGGTCGCGCGCGCCCTCTTGAGACAGGATTCAGCGCATGACTCCCGACACGACCCTAAAGGAAGGCGCGAAGGCGCGGCTCGCGGCCGCTCGTTCTCGCATCGACGCGATCGTTGCCGCGATCGCCGAGCACGAGCGGGAAATCACGGCCCTGCGAGCTCAGCTGCCCGACCTGCAGTTCGAGGAGGCAGCCATGCGCTACATCGTCGAGGGCACGCTTCCTCAGGCGCCGAGCGCTCCGGCTGCGCCCACCGCGCCGCGCCGCAAGCTCAGCCGCTCGGAGCTTATCGCGGTGATCAAGGATCGGATGGCCGGGCTCGGCCATCCGGTCGAGGTCGGCGACCTTCACGCGTACCTCGAGCAGGACGAGGCGATCGACCTGGGCGCCAACGCCCGCAACTACCTCTGCGGCGTCCTGAGCCGCAACAAGGACACCCACTTCGCGAGCCTCGGGAAGGGTGAATGGTGGCTTGCCGGCCACCATTCGCTCTGAGCCAGGATCGCCAAAAAGAAACGAGCGGCGCGTTGCCGCGCGCCGCTCGTCATCAGAATCCTCGCCGTCGGGTTGCCGCCCTGGCGAGGCGTCTCCCCCCGTGTTCAGCAAGAGGAGGCCTTCGATGCCCCAGCATAACCCGCACCGCTCCACCGCGTCCAGCCCCGACTTCGACCACTTCCGCCGGCTCTACGCCCACACCTGGAAACCGGGCTGCGAGCGCGTGCGCTGGGTGACCTCGATCCTCGAGGCGCGCGGCATCCGCTTCGAGGTCGATGGCTTCATGGCCGACAGCGACCAGTGGGCCAGCGAGCGCCCGGCCGAGCGCCACGTCCCCGACATCCGGATCCTGGCGTCGTAGGGGGAAGACAATGAGCAAGCAGCAACCATCGCGTCCCATCCGCCTCGAGGTGACCGGCACCGACAGCCCCGGAGTTTCCCTGCAAGCTCCGCTCTGGGTGCTGGAGGGCAAGGGGCGCTATGCCGACGCCCACCCCGGCGAGGACATCTACATCGTCCACGTGCTGAACGGCCCTCGCCTCAAGCGCCCGATCGTGAGGGTCCTGCCGGCGCGCGGCCTGTGCGATCGCTATCCGGTCGAGGTCAAGCGCTTCTACGGCACGCCGGAGCGCTACCTGGTCATCCCGGTGACGGCCCCCGAGATCATGCGCGAGGAGGTCTTCTTCCGCTGGCTCGCCGAGCGCACCCGGCCCGAGGATCGCCAGCAGCGCCTTCCGCTCTTCGCCCTTTGACCCTCGGTTGTCGTCCGGGCCGGGGTCGGTCATAATGCAAAGGGCCCCCTTGATCAAGTCGCAGGCAAAGGACGAGGACCATGACCGAACGCGTGACTGACATCGCCCGTCTCATCGACCAGTTGCCCATCTTCGCCGACCTGTCGTCGACGGAGGCTGACCAGCTCGCCTCCTACTTCCGGCTCAAGAAGTGGGTGAGCGGCGAGGTCCTCTTCCACGAGGGCGAGAACTCCCGCGACCTGATCTTCCTGGTGAGTGGCTCGGTCGCCATCCGCAAGAAGGACAAGATCGGCCAGCAAAAGGACATCGCCAAGATGGACGGCAAGAACGTCCTGGGCGAGGCGGCCTTCGTCGACAGCAGCCTGCGCTCGGCGACGGCGGTGGCCACCGCCGACACCATCGGGATCGCCATGACCCCGGATCACCTCGATTCGATCTGCGAGTACAACCCGGCGCTCGCCATCAAGCTCCTCAAGAAGATCAATCGCCTGCTCGCGCTCAAGCTGCGCAAGACCTCCAAGGAGTTCGCCGAGGTCGCCGCGGCCTCGAAGGCGTAGGGGGAAAAAGATGCAGCTCACCGAAGAGGTCCGCCTCGAGACGCGAGGCCCCATCGCCATCATCACCCTTTCGCGCCCGGACAAGCTCAACGCCTTGACTCACGCCATGGGGGACGCGGTGCGCGCGCACGTCGCGCGCCTCAACGCGGATCCCCAGGTGCGCGTGGTGCTGGTCCGGGGCGAGGGGCGCGCGTTCTCGGCCGGGGGCGATCTGGCCTTCTTGCGCGACAACGCCGCGCGATCCGAAGCGGAGAACCGGGCGGGAATGAGGGACTTCTACGCCAAGTTCCTGTCGCTGCGCGCGCTCGAGGTCCCCTCGATCGCGCTCATTCACGGCCGCGCGACCGGCGCCGGCCTCAGCTTCGCGCTCGGCTGCGACATGCGCGTGGCGGCCGAGGACGCCAAGGTCTCGGCCAACTTCGTGCGCGTCGGGCTCAACCCCGGCATGGGGGCGACCTTCCTGCTGGAGCGCCTGATCGGCCCCGCGCGTGCCGCCGAGCTGGTCTATACCGGCAGGGACGTGGAGATGGGCGAGGCGCTCGCCATCGGGCTGGTCAATCACATCGTGCAGGCCGACCGTCTCGAGGCCACCGGGCTGGAGCTGGCGGGGCGCATCGCCGAGAGCGCCCCGGTGGCGATCCGCCGCACCAAGGCCCTTATGCGGCGCGACGACGAGGCGCTCGCGCGCGCCCTCGACGGCGAGGCCGCGGCTCAGGCCGCCTGCTTCACCACCCTGGACCTCCAGGAGGGGATCCAGGCCGTCCAGGAGCGCCGCGCTCCACGCTTCACGGGCGCGTAGAGGCGCTCGCCTCCCGGGATCCCCTCAGCATCGAGGGCATGTTGCCGAGCCGATCGAGCAGCTCCAGCCGGCGACGGTGCTCGGCCGTGCGCAGGGCGCCCTGCGGATCGATCAGCGCCGCCTCGATGGCCTCGAGGGGATCGCGCGTGACCCGGGCCGTGGCGACCTGCCGGTAGTGCGCGATCAGGGTCAGGATGCGATCGCGGTCCTGTGCGTCGAGGTCGGGGCGCAGGGCGATCGCCCCGAGCTGCTGAAGGGCGGTGGCGGTTGCGCCGCTCAGCGTGCTCGCCCTCAGGGTGCTCACCAGGATCTTCTGAGCCCGCGCCACCCACCCGCGGGGGGCCTGGCCGTCGAAGGTGGCCGTGACGTCCGGCGGCCCGTCGAAAAAGCCGTCCGGCTCGGCGCGATCCAGCGCCTGGGCGAGGAAAGCCGCCTCAGCGCGATCGATCAAGAGGTCGTTCGTGAGGGCCTCCTGGATCAGGCGGTCCATCTTCGCGGCGTCGAGGGGCTGATCCAGGGTGAGATCGGCAAGCAGGTGCTCGAGGCGCCCGACGTTGCTCAGGGGCGCGGCGTGGCCCCCAGGGCCGCCCGCCAGCGAGAGGGCGAGAGCGAGCGTGAAGAGGGTTGCTTTGCGCATGGCGGATCCTCGTCTCGAGGGGGGCGTCGAGCGGAACCAACCCCCCGATCCACCCTACCCCATCCTCCCCCTGTCGGGCAACGCGAACCGCGCCATGCGACTCCTTTGCGCTGTCAAGACAAAAGCAGACGAGCTAGCTCGACGGCCCGTTTTTGCCATGCTCCCTGGCCCGGCGTAGAATTGAACCGGGCAAGCTTATCAGCGAGCAAGTAGAGGAGAGCCCCATGACCCGAACCACGTCGATCGCTCTTGCCGCCGTGCTTCCCCTGGTCGCGACCCCGGTCCGAGCGGCCGTGCCCACGGACATGGGCATGATCCCCTCGGCGGCCCTGGTCGACGACGCGGCGGCCATCGTCGTCAACCCCGGCGCGCTGGGAGCGAGCGCCGGGGCGAGCGCCATGCTGACGCGTCAGGGGTGGGCCAGCGGCACCACGCGCCTGCTCTTCAACGCGGGCGCGCTCGGCCTCGGCTACACCCACGACAACTCGGGCGCGATCCCCTACAACGACTACGCCATGGGCCTCGGTTTCGGCCTCGGCGAGCGCATGCGCTGGGGAATGACGTATCACCTGCCGGCCGAGGGCCGCCCCTGGAGCTACGACCTGGGCCTGATGACCCGTCCCTTCAACCACCTGTCGCTGGGCCTGGCCGTGCGCAACGTCTTCGCCACGCCGGGGGCGCTCGGGATGGCCGGCCGCGAGTACCAGCTCGGCGCTGGCTTCAGGCCCTTCGGCCCTGGCTGGACCCTGAGCGTGGATGTGCCCTACGCCGACGGCACCCCCGTCAACCTCACGACCGTACAACCCTTCTTCGGCCTGGACGTTCAGCTCCGCGACGGCGTGCGCCTGCGCGGCCAGGTCTCGACCTCCCTCGCCTACACCGTCGGCCTGTCGCTCAATACCGCCCAGCTCGCGCTCGGCGCCATGGGCAACGGCAACACCGTGGGCACCCACCTCAAGGTCTCGAGCCTGCGAGAGCGCTCGGCGCTGGGTGCGGCGGGCGGCCAGTGGGCCACCCTCGATCTTGCCGAGGCGCTGGGTCGCGGCGGCGCCGATCTCCCGTTGATCGGCTCGTTGAGCGACGTGCCCCCGGTCTACCCCGCGCTCAGGGCCCTCTCGGAGGCTCAGGCCGATCCCGCGATCGGTGCCCTCATCGTCAAGGTGGGCAGGGTGGGCGGGGGCTGGGCCACCCTCGAGGAGCTTCGCGCGGGCATCACCCGCTTCAAGGAGAGCGGCAAGCCCGTCTGGGCCTACCTGGAGGATGCGGACTTCCGCACCTATTACCTGGCGAGCGCTGCCGACCGCGTCTTCCTCAACCCCATGGGGACGCTCGAGCTCGCGGGCACGAGCCGGACCCTCACCCACTTCAAGAGCCTGCTCGACAACCTCGGCGTGAAGGCCCAGTTCGTCGCCGTCGGCCGCTACAAGACGGCCATGGAGCCCTTCGAGCGCACGACTCCGAGCCCCGCGCAGCGCGAGCAGACCCAGGCGCTCCTGGACGACCAGTTCGACCGGGTGGTGCAGGCGATCGCAGGCTCCCGCAAGCTCCCCTTGGACAAGGTGCGTCAGGCCATCGATCAGGGCATGCTCGAGGCGCCCGCGGCCCAGGCCGCGGGCTTCGTCGACGAGCTCGCCCACCGCGACGAGGTCCCCAAGCGCCTTGAGCAGCAGCTCGCTCGCCGGCTCACCGGGGTCAACGCCCTCGCCCTGCGCTACAGGACCGTGGCATGGGCTCCCCCGCGCGTCGCGATCGTGCACGCGGCGGGATCCATCGTGGACGGCACGAGCGGCAGCGACCTGGTCCAGGGTGCGACCCTCGGCTCGGATACCCTCGTCGCGGCCCTCAGGGAGGTGCGCGACGACGACGCCGTCAAGGCGGTGGTCTTCAGGGTCGACAGCCCCGGCGGCTCGGCCATGGCCTCCGACGTCATGCGCCGCGAGCTGATGCTCGTGGCCGAGAAGAAGAAGGTGGTCGTCTCGATGGGCGACGTGGCGGCCTCCGGCGGCTACTGGGTCTCGATGATCCCGGGGACGCCGGTCTACGCCGATCCCGGGACCATCACCGGGTCGATCGGGGTCATCGTCGGTAAGTTCAGCATCGACGGGCTGCTCGCCAAGTGGGGGATCACCAACACCACCCTCAAGCGCGGCGCCCACGCCGACATGCTCAGCCCGACTCGCCCCTTCACCCCTGACGAGGAGGCGAAGCTGCGCGCCAACGCCGACTTCTTCTACGGCAGGTTCGTGAGCCTGGTGGCCGCCAACCGCGACCTGTCCGAGGGGCGGGTGCGCGAGCTGGGCAACGGGCGGGTCTACACCGGCGCGATGGCCCAGCGCCTCGGCCTGGTGGATCGGCTGGCGGGCCTCGACGAGGCGATCGCCGAGGCCCGGCGGCGCGCGGGCCTCGACGGCCAGGAGGTGAAGCTCGCCTTCTATCCCGAGGTCAACCCCTTCGGGGCGATCGGCCTGGGCGCGGACGGCCAGCTGCGCCTCGGCAATACCCTCTCGCTGGCCTCCGAGCTGCGCCAGGCGGCAGACCGGCTCGCGCCGTGGGCCCGCACCGGCGTCTGGCTCCTTCCCCCCGATTTCGACCAGTAAGGACCGACATGCAAGAACAGCCCCGCATCCTGAGCCTCGACGTGGGCACCAAGACCATCGGGGTCGCCGTGAGCGACCCGCTCGGCCTCACGGCTCAGGCCGTCGAGACCATCCGGCGCCAGAGCATGGCCCAGGACCTCGCCCAGTTGCAGCGCCTGGTCCAGCTATACAACCCTGAACGCTTTGTGGTAGGCTATCCCCTTAGCATGAGCGGCTCTCCGGGGCCGCAGGCCCAGTTCGTGGAGACGTTCGTCGAGCATCTTCGCGGCCTCGCGTTGCCGATCGACTACATTGACGAGCGCCTGACCACCAAGCAAGCTGCAACCGCGCTCATCGCGAGCGGGATGCGACGTGACAAGCGCAAGGCCGTGATCGATCAGCAGGCCGCGGTCCTCATCCTCCAGAGCTATCTCGATCGCCGCTCCCGGCTCCAGGCGAGCCCGGACGCCCCCCTGGAGCCGTAGGCCACCTTAGCCGCATCACAGAAAGGATCCCGTCATGGAAGAAGCCAAGGAAGATATCGTCACGCTGGTTGACGAGGACGGCAACGAGCACGAGTTCGCGGTCGTCGACATCATCGAAGTGGACGAGAAGGAGTACGCCCTCCTGCTTCCCGCCGAGAGCGAGAGCGACGCCGAGGACAGCGAGGACGTGCTGGTGCTCCGCTTCGAGGACGACTCGCTGGTCATGATCGACGACGAGAACGAGTTCAACCGTGTCGTCCAGTACCTCGAAGAGCTGGGCGAACAGGTCGAAAGCTAGACCAGTCTGACGTGCCGACGCCTGCCGCTTTTCAAAGGCGGCCGGCGCGGGTATAGGTGCAGCATGCGGCCCCGATGACATCGCCGAGGGGGCGCAAGGAGGATCGGTGCCCAAGCGCGACGAAGAACTAGAGTACGAGTACGACGACGACGAGGTCGAAGACCTCGACGCGTACGCGTCCGACGACGAAGAAGAAGACGACGACGACGCCTACGACGAGGACGACGAGGACGACGAGGAGTACGAGGACGACGACGAGGAACCTGCCGGCAGTGGCTGGCAGAAGAAGGCCGCGTTCGTGCTCGCCGGAGTCCTCGTGCTCGGGGGCGGTGCCTACGCCTACATGAAGGGGATGCTCCCCTTCTCGCCCAAGACCGAGGAAGTCGCGCAGGAGAGCAGCAGCCCCTACGCCAACCCGAACGGCTTCGGCAAGGTGGCCCCCACGCCCGGCGTGCCCTCGGTGAACGAGGCGGTCCCCGCCGACGCGCAGGCCCCCAAGGAGGCCCCGAAGCCCGTGGCCCCCAAGACCGAGGCCCCGGCCAAGAGGGCCGAGGTCAAGGTCAACGCCGATCAGCCCGCAGCGGGCACGGTCGCGAAGCCGGCTGCGCCGGCCAAGCAGCCTGCTCGGTCCGCGGCGGTGGCCAAGCAGGCAGCTCCTCAGCCTCCCAAGGCGATCCCCGCCCCTGCCGTCCCCGCCGGGGCCGGTGCTTACGCGGTCCAGTGCGGCGCCTTCGCCTCGAGCGCCAACGCGAGCAATCTTGCGAGCGTGCTGAACGCCAAGGGGTTCCAGGCGTGGCAACCGAGCCCCGGCTCGGCGACGACCGGCGCCTTCTCGGTGCGCTCGACCGTCGTCAACACCAGTGCCAAGGCCAACATCCTCAAGAACCAGTTCGCCAGCGCCGGTCACCCCGGAGCCATCGTGCCCGCGGGCCGCGGTCGGTACTACCTGCAGCTGGGGATCTTCTCCGGCCGCTCGCGCGCCGACGTGATCGCCAGCGAGTTGCGTGCCAAGGGGCTGTTCGTCTCGGTGGCCGGCGGGACGACCCGAGTGACCTCTCCCAACCGGGTCCTGGTCGGCAAGTTCGCCACCATGGACCAGGCGCAGGCGATGGCCACCAAGGTACGCCGTCAGGGCGTGCCTGCCATCGTGGTCAAGATCTAGCGACCAGGACCGATAGGGCCAGAGGACGCACCCGGAAGTGCAGGGGCGAAACCAGCTCGTGCGCTTCCCCGTCCAGGTTCACCGTCACGCGATCCGTCGACGTGATTTCAAGCCACCGCGTGCGGTAGGTGCGGCTTCCGAGCCGCCCTACCAGGGTCAAGCCCGACGCGGTGGCTTTTCTTGCGCGCCTCAACCAGCCGGGCTCGATCACCAGCACGTCGAAGAGCCCCTCGTCGAGCCGCGCCTCGGCCCCGATCCGGAAGCCCCCTCCGAATGAGCAGCCATTGGCGATCGCCACCTGGTACGCCTCGAACCGCTCGCACCCGCCGTCCAGGCAGAGGGTGAAGGGGTGAAGCCTCGGTGTTCGCAGCCGGCGCAGGACTTCGAGGGCATAGGCCCACCGTCCCCAGCGGCGCTTGCGATCCGGGCTGATGCCGCGCGCGATGAGCGCGCCCATGCCGAGCGACGCCACGTTGAGGAAGTGATGGCCGTTCACCCACCCCACGTCGATCCTCATGCGCTCGCCGTCCCGCAGCGCGGCGAGGGCCCGGTCGATGGGCAGGGGAATGCCGAGGGTCCGGGCGAAGTCGTTGGCGGTGCCGCACGGGACGACCCCGAGGGCCACGTCGGTATCGATCAGGGCGCCTGCGCAGAGGTTGGCCGTGCCGTCGCCGCCGAGGCTCACCACCGTGTCGACCCCGCCGGCGATCGCCGAGGCGATCGCATCGGTCGTGCGCTCATCCTGGCAATCGATGGTCTCGAGGGTCCAGCCCCAGGAGCGGATCTCGCGGGCGATCGCCTCGACGGAGCACGCGTTCCGGCCCCTGCCGGCCCCCCGGTTGAAAACCACCAGCGCGCGTCTCGGCATGGCCCTTCCTCTGCATCTTGCCTTTACATCCCGCTACAATTTTAGCTCCCCCCGACCTGCCGGTTTTACCCTAAACGACTGTCAGCAAAGGGTTTGGGGTGCTTTGGGAAGCTTTATGAAGTAGTTGACGCGATTAGACCAAGTAAGGTAGGATTGGATCAAGTTCTTGTTTTACACGGGTTTCCGGCTGGTAACACGCTCTGGAAGTTCCTAGGCAGTCGCTTGTCCTGTAGGGATTCAGCAACGGTGGGCAAGAACGGTGGTTCCGGTCGTCTTTTGGAGGAATCTGCTGACGATGCAAGACAAGATGATTACCTGCCGCGACTGCAGCGGCCAGTTCACCTTCACCGTGGGTGAGCAGGAGTTCTACGCGCAGAAGGGTTATACCAATGACCCCCAGCGCTGCCCCTCGTGCCGGTCGGCCCGCAAGGCCGCAACCGGTGGCACCTCGATGGGCGCCCGTCCCCAGCGCGAGCTCTTCCCCGCCCAGTGCGGCGAGTGCGGCGTGGACACCAAGGTTCCCTTCCGCCCCACCCAGGGCAAGCCGGTCTTCTGCTCGGACTGCTATCGCAAGATGGCGCCCGCGCGCTAAGCCCGCATCGACACACGAAAGGGCCGGGAGCAAGCTCCCGGCCCTTTCGTGTGAGCGTGCATTTTCGCGGGCGCGTCCCGGGCGTAGAGTGGGCGTGTCGAGATCCCGCCTATCCCGGGAGGTGGCCATGCCGCAGCGCCCCAACCCCTTCCCCAAGCTGCCCCAGGGCGGAGTCCTGGAAGGGCAGCGATCCCCCGCGCACGTGGGCGAGTTGCCCGATCTCGCGGGCATCGAGGACCTCCCGCCGACCGAGCGCCCGATGGTCGAGCAGACCTCGGAGGCCGAACGGGTGCTCGATGCCGTTGCTGAGGGGGATCCGGCCTCACTGGCAGCGGAGGCCGTCGGCCGCGAGCCCTTCTCGCCGCCGACGAGCACGCCCTGGGGGCGCGAGAGCCCTGCCGAGCTCGGGTGCGGGAGCGTCACCTTCGCCGAAGAGGCCGGCCCTGCGATCGGCCAGCAACCCCATCGCGAGATCCCGGACACCCCGGACCATGGCGCCTCGCGCGCGAAGTGAGCGATCAGATGTGCTCGGGATCGTCCTTGGCGCTCGCTCGTTCACCGTGATTCAAGGCGCCCGTCAGGTAGAGCAGGGCGGTGTACAGCCCGATGGCGTTGCGCTGGAAGGCGAAGGGGAAGACCAGGGCGAAGGCGCCCCAGAGGATCAGCTGCTGCTCCATGCTCCAGTCGAGGAAATGGTCGATCACCACGAAGCCCGGCACGAAGATGAGCGCCATGACCCCGTAGTTGATGTAGGTGCCGCCCGTGAACTCGCCCTCGTTGAGGGTGAAGTTCAGGGCGCAGGCCGAGCAGAAGGGTTTCGGCTTGAGAAGACCAGCGCTCGTCTCGCCCTTCCCGCAGCGGGGACAACGCAGGCGCAAGCCGAGCATGAGCGAGCGGGGCCAGGCCTTGAGCATGGAGGGGGTCCTTCCTTATGGTGCGCCTCTTACCCTTCCAGCATAGCTCCGATCGCACGTCTTCGCATCCGAGGACTGCTCAGATCCCCAGGATGCGCTTGGCCTCCATCAGAGTCTTGAAGGGAGCATCCCCCAGCCTGGGATTGAGGTCGGGGTGGAAGGCCTTGGAGAGCGTGCGAAAGGCGCGCTGGGCCTCCTCCAGGGTCGCGTCGGGGGGGAGGTGCAG
>DATNQI010000062.1 GCA_036704125.1 Pantanalinema sp.
CCCGCGCGTGGTCCGACGTCTTCGGCCGCAAGGCCCCCCTTCACCTGGAGGTCGGCATGGGCTCGGGCCGCCACCTGGCCCACACGGCCCAGCGCGAGCCCGAGACCAACCACGTGGGGCTCGAGAGCAAGTACTACCGCGTCCTGAAGGGGACCTGGTGGGCCAACGAGCTCTCCATCGACAACACGCGCTACCTGCTGGGCGACGCCTACGAGATGGACCAGGCCTTCCGCGAGGCCGAGGTGGACTTCATCACCATGCTCTTCCCCGATCCCTGGCCCCGGGCCAAGGGCGATCGCTTCCGGCTGACCAACCCGACCCTTGTCGAGCGCTACAAGCGCTGGCTCAAGCCGGGCGGAACCTTCCACTTCCGCAGCGACCACGAGCTCATGTTCACCTACTCGCTTGAGCGCTTCCGCCGCGCCGGCTTCGCGATCGAGGTCAGCATCCCCGTCGAGCGGGTGCAGTCGGACTTCGAGATGCGCTTCCTGGCCAAGGGGCTGCCCATCTACGGCTTCGTCGCCCGTCGCCCCGCGGACGCCTGAGGACGAGCGCACCGGGGTCATCGACGCTGCAGGCCCCCTGACCTCGGGGGGCCTGCATGCCTGTACGCTCAAGAAAACAGGCAGAAGCCCGCATAATCGTCGCCCCTGGACCGGATCTCGGTCCAGGGGCGATCTTGTTTCATGAGAGGGCTCAGCTCACCGGACGCGGCACACCGCTCCAGAGCGATCGCTCCTCGAGATAGCCCCTGATCTGGTCCCAGTGGGAGATGCGCACGATCTTCTCGTCCAGCTCCCCGAACCGCACGTGACGGTTGTAGGGCTGCTCCATGAGGAAGGTGGTCACGCCGGCCTGGGCCAGGTCCTTGGCGTTGTGGGGGGCGTCGTCCACGAAGAAGTCGAAGGTCCCCATCTGGCTCTTGGGCCCCCGGGTGAACACGATGTCGTCGTAGCGGATCCCATGATGCGCGAGCCAGCGCAGGGTGGTGCGCTCGGCCTCGCCCTCGTGGCGGTGGGTCACGATCGTCACCTTGCCGGGCAGGTCGTTGATCAGGTGGCAACCGGGCATCGGCGGCAGGTCGAAGGCCGTCTCCATGCAGCGGGCGAAGACGGCGTCCATGTACGCGCGCTCCACGATGCCGGCAAAGTAGAAGTCGGTCACGTCCTCGTGCCGGATCACCTTGCCCGTCATCTCGGTCACCACGTCGAGCATGGCGGGCAGGTGGTGCGCGAGCACCCCGTCCACGTCGATCCCAAAATGCAGCTTGCCCATGGATCTCCTCCTTTGCCGCGCCATTCCCCGAGAGGGCCCGGAAGAGGTTCTATACCCGGCGTGATGTCCTTCTTACCGGGCGTAAGCGTCTACTTGATCTGCCCCGAGCGCAGGATGGAGAGCAGCAGCCAGAGGCCGAGCAGGCCGCCGCTCACGAACATGATGAAGCTGAGGGCGTGGAAGCCCCAGATCCGCGGGCCGCCCTGGACCGGCGAGAGCAGGGCCGCCCCGACGATGAAGGCCGCCGTAAGAAGGCTGAACGAGACCTTGTTGCCGATCACGGTCATGGTGCGCTCGAGGCGCTGGAGGTTACGGAACTCGTACTCGATCCGCAGCTGGCCCGAGTTGGCCGCCGCCAACAGGTCGTCGATCCGGCGCGGGGTGCGCAGCAGGATGTTCTTCCAGTCGAGGCCGACGCGCATCAGCTCCTGGCCGTTGAAGATGCTCGTGAACTGGCGCTGCATCAGGCTGATGATGAAGGGCTCCGCCACGTTGATGAGCATGTAGTCCTTGTCGAGCTGGCGGCAGATGCCCTCGGTCGTGACAAGCACGCGCGCGATCATGAGGAAGGAGGTCGGCATCCGCACCCGGTACTGGAGCATGAGCTCCATGACCTTGTTCAGGAGCAGGCCGATCTGAACCTCGCTGACGGGCCGGCCCAGAAACTCCCGCATGATGTGGTCCATCTCGATGGTCAGGCGGTGCTTGTCGATGAGCTGCTGGGGATGGCCGTACTCGAGGATCCGGTCGGTGGCCCGCGCCGCGTCGAACTGGAGCATGGCGAGCAGGAAGTCGATCAGGATCTCGCGCGAGCGAGGGTCCAGCCGCCCCACCATGCCGAAGTCGATCAGGATCAGCTTGGGAAGGCCGTCGCCGCCGTCCTTGAACTGGAACATGACGTTGCCCGGGTGCGGGTCGCCGTGGAAGAAGCCGTCGACGAAGATCTGGCGCAGGAAAGCGACCGTCAGGGCCTGGTTGAGCTTCTGGCGCTGCTCGAGGGTGAGCTGGACCGGGGCGCTCTCGCCGTTGCGCTTGGGGAAGAGAGTCGAGATCTTCTGGCCGGTGACGAACTCGAGGGTCATCATCCGGCGCGAGGTGTACTGCCAGAACACCTCAGGCACCTTGATCAGGGCGCCGTAGTCCCGCTTGAGGTTGCTGCCGATGATCTCGGTGTTGGAGCCCTCGAGGGTGAAGTCGGTCTCGTTGCGGATGATGGCCGAGAACTCCTCGGCCAGGCCCACCACGTTGTTCCAGCGACCCCAGTTGGTCCGCGCCTGCAGCAGGCGCGCGAAGTCGATCAAGACCGCGCTGTCCGACTCGATGGTGTTCTCGATGCCCGGCCGCAGCAGCTTGACGATCACCTGCTTGAGCTCGCCCGACTCGGTGCGGATCTTGGCCTTGTAGACCTGGCCCAACGAGCCTGCGGCCAGGGGGATGGTGTCGAACTCGGGGAAGACGTCGTAGACCGAGCGCGCCATGGGCTGGCCCGTCCCGTGGCGCAGGGTGTTGCACTCGCTCAGGAGCACCTGCTCCATCTCGTGCCAGGGAGCTGGGGTCACCTGCTCCTGGAGCTTGGCGAGCTCGTCGATGTAGGACTGGGGCAGCAGGTCGGCGCGGGTCGACATGACCTGGCCGAGCTTGACGAAGGTGGGGCCCAGCTCCTCGAGGATCTGACGCAGGACCGCGGGCAGGGGCAGCGCCAGATCGGCGTCCACCTCGGTCGACTCGGCCTCCTGGCGCAGGAACGACGAGACCGCGAGCTTCTGCTTGAGGCCCGCGGGCAAGAAGTCAGCCAGGCTCAGGCGAAAGATGAGGGCGTCCCAGCCGTATTTAAGGAGGGTCGCGGCGATCTCGACGCGCCGCTGATGCGGGCTGGCAGGCGAGGCGCTCGCGCGATCGCGGCCCGAGAGGTTATCTGCGATGGACATGCAACGGCCTTCGTCTCGACGTGACAGACGATTTTCAGCATATCAGTCTTTGATCGGGGCGTCCATGCGGCACGGCGCCTAGTACGCGAGCAGATTGACCGCAAACGCCTGGTTGTCCAGCACCTGGTGGTGGGCGATGCCGTCCGAGCCGGCCTCGTCGGTGAAGAGGCTGGTGTCCGAGAAGGCCACCAGAGAGCCGCGCCCCAGGGGGCCGGCCGCCGCAAGGACCTGCGCCCCGGTGCTCCACGCCTGGATCCGCACGCCGTCCGTTCCGGTGCGCAAGAGGGCGCGAGCGGGCTCCTTGACGTCCAGGGCCCCCGCGGTGAAGAGGCGGATCCCCTGCTTGAGGCCCGTGGCCAGGCTCGCGCTGTCGAAGCGATGGATCGTCAACCACTCGTTCGGCGTCCCCTCCCCCGCCCCGTAGACCCGCACCGCCGCGGGCACGAAGGAGATCCCGGCCTGGGAGGCGAGCGCGTTGCAGGCGGCGAAATCGACCCCGTCGTACCCGCCCCACTCCCCGAGCACCACCAGCTTGGCCCCTTGCCCGGCGAGGCGAAGGTAGCCCCGGTAGGCCTCCTGGGTGAACCACGCGGGCGTGGGCAGGACGTACACCTGCCGGCCCTCGGGCACGTCGCCCTGGCGCACGCGCTGGATGGAGAACCCCTGGCCCTGGAGGTGGGCGATCACCCCGTCCATGGCAGGGCTCTGCCAGCGCTCGTCCCAGACGACCGTGACGGGCTCGTCGCTCGGGGTGAGGACGACGGTCCCGCCAGCGCCCCGGTCCACCTGGCGCGCCTGGTACCGGACCTTGCGGGCCGTCACGGCGCCGCTCGCGTCGGAAAGGGTGAAGGTGCCGTCCTCGGCGCTGAGGGTCGCCGCGCGGTCCGAGGCGATCGCAACCCCTGAAAGCGGCTTGCCGCTCGGGTCCACCACCTTGCCGCTGAAGGCCGAGAAGCCCTGGATCCAGCCGCAGCCGGAAAGGGCGAGCACGGCCCCGAGGGCCCAGAGGAGCGCGCGCTCAATTGGCATCGTGCGCCCCCTTCTCGAGCACTCCCCCCACCGCGAGGCGGCCCACGCCGAAGTAGCCGTCGGGCCCCAGCGGGCCCAGGTCCTGGGTCCAGGTCTGGAGCCTGGCGCGGACCTGGCGCGCAGAGAGGGTCGGGTCGTGGGCAAAGAGCAGGGCCGCCGCCCCGGTGACGTGCGGGGCGGCCATGGAGGTGCCGACCATGGTCCCGTGGGGGTGCGGGGAGCGCAGGCGCTTGGAATAGTCGCTCGCCGTCAGGTAGGTGGGCCAGGTCGAGGAGATCGAGGCGTCGGAGTCCCCTCCGGGCGCCGAGATCCCCACGGAGAGGCCCCGGTTGGAGTAATCGGCGATGCCGTCCTTGCGCGTGGTGGCCGAGACGGCGAGCGCCGTGGGGAGAGCCGCCGGGTAGTCCACGTCGCGGGTGCGGTTGCCCGCCGCCACCACCACCAACACGTCGCGGCTCGCGGCGTAGTCGAGGGCATCCTCGAGGGTGCGACTGGAGGTCTTTCCCCCGATCGACAGGTTGATGACCCTGACCCGGCGCTGGGGATCGGCGGGATCGCGCCAGTCCACGGCCCGGCGGATGGCGCTCGAGATGGTGCCGTCGTCGCCCACCCCCGAGTTGCCGATGGCCTTGAGGGCGAGGATGGCGATCGGGTTGTTGGCGCCGACGGTCGAATGGACGATCCCGGCCACGTGGGTGCCGTGGCCGTTGCCGTCTCGGCCGGCGTAGTCCACGTTCATGCCGTCCTTGCGGTACCGGTCGCCCCCCACCAGATCGATCATGGGAAGCAGCGCCCCCTTGAGCTCGGGGTGAGCCGGGTCGACCCCCGTGTCGATGACGGCCGCCACCACCTGCCGCGCTCCGGCAAGCTCTCGCACCGGCTCGGGGCTGACCCCGATCTGACGAAGGTTCCACGCCTCGGCGCCCCCCTCGCCCTCGCCGGCAAGGACCACGTAGTCCGCCTGGATCGAGAAGAGGGCGGCCGGGGCCCCGGCCGAGCCGGGAAACGCGCAGCCGGCGATCCCGTGGATCGACGCGAGCCAGAGGGCGCACGCGAGCAGGCGCTCTCGATTGGGGCGAGGGGTCTTGGTGGCCATGGCGGTCCTCCCGGTCCCACCCTACGCGCCCCGGGAAAAGCAAGCATCGGCCAGCATGGCCAAGATCCTCCGCTGTCCTCACCCGATCGTGAGGATAAGGTGATCCAGCGCACCGCCCCCCGTTACGAGGGAGCGTTATTGTAATCACGTTCGAGAGGTGCTATATTCGTGGCCGTTGATACCTTGTTGACTTGTTGCCGTGCATCAGCCTGATCTGGCCCGAGCCCTCTCGATCGTTCGAGACGCCCTCGAGCACGCCGCCACCGAGGCGGATCGCCCGCTCGACTCGCTGCGGCTCGTGGCCGTCACCAAGACGGTTCCGGCCGAGCGCCTGCGCGAGGCCTACGGCCTCGGGGTGCGCGTGGTCGGGGAGAACCGGGTCCAGGAGGCGCTCGAGAAGCAAGCGCAACTCTCGGACCTGGCGCTCGAGTGGCACCTGATCGGCCACCTGCAGACCAACAAGGTCAAGCAGGCGGTCGGAAGATTTTCGTTGATCCACTCGGTCGACAGCCTCCGGCTGCTCGAGGCGATCGACGCACAGGCGCGGGCCCTGGGCATCCGGCAGGACATCCTCCTGCAGGTGAACGTGGCGCGCGAAGGGACCAAGTCGGGTTTTTCGCCCGAGGAGGTCCCGGCGGCCCTGGAAGAGGCGCTTGCGCTTCGAGGGGTTGCGGTGCGGGGCTTCATGGCCATCGCACCGCGCGCGGCGGATCCCGAAGCGGTCCGACCGGTTTTCAGGCGGCTGCGCGACCTGCGCGATGCCTGTCAGGCCCTAGCGGGGGACCGGGCGGATCTGGTTGAACTTTCGATGGGGATGTCGGCGGACTTCCGAACAGCCGTCGCCGAGGGGGCGACGCTGGTCCGAATCGGCACCGGGATATTTGGTCAGCGACCTGGAAACCCAGGGGCATTTTAGGAGGGCACATGAGCGCCGAGATCTGGAGCAAGGTCAAGAACTTCGTCGGACTTGATCAGGAGTTCGAAGAAGTCATGGACGAAGAGGAGGCCACGGTGGATCCCAAGGTCACCAAGCAGCCCAAGGGCGGCAACCTGGTGGGCCTGCCCTCGGCGAGCCAGAGCGAGCTCGTCGTGCTCGAACCCCACTCGTTCGACGACGCCCTCGGCATCATCGAGAACCTCCGCTCGCGCCGCGCCGTCATCCTCAACCTCCAGGGCCTGACCGACATCCAGTCGCAGCGCCTGGTGGACTTCGTCTCCGGCGCCTGCCATGCCCTCGACGGTCACCAGGAGCGCATCGGGGAGGCGATCTTCCTCTTCACTCCCTCGAACGTCAAGATCAACGCCCTGACCAACGAGACCCAGTGGATGGTCTCGCAGACGCAGCCCCAGCAGACCCCCTCCAAGGACCTGTTCTGGCGCGTCCGCTAGCCCCGTTTTCTCGTCGTGGTTGCCGCCGGTCCGCCTGATAGGCGGGCGGGCGGCAACCGCGCTTTCACGTGAGGAAGCGCCCTTGAACACGTCCTCCACCCCGAGCCTCGCGGTCATCGGCGGCGGCACCATGGCCGAGGCCCTCGTCAAGGGGCTCCTCGGCAAGGGACTGCACGCCCCCGCGTCGATCCTGGTCAGCGACCCGCTCGAGGCGCGCCGCGACTACCTGCATGCGACCTACGGGGTGGCGACCACCGCCCGCAACGCCGAGTGCCTGCAGGCTCCTGCGATCGTGCTTGCCGTCAAGCCCGCCTCGGTCCAGGAGGTGCTCGGCGAGGTCGGCCCCTCCTGGCGCCCCGGGGCGCTCGCCATCTCCATCGTGGCGGGCTTCACCCTCGATCGGCTACACGAGCACCTCGGCCAGGCGCCCATCGTGCGGGCGATGCCCAACACCCCCTGCGTCATCGGCCAGGGAATCACCGCGATCGCGGGCAACGACCGGGCCGACGCGAATCACCTCGAGGTGGCCCGGGCCATCTTCGGGGCGGTCGGCGAGGTGCTCGAGCTGCCCGAGTCCTACTTCGACGCGGTCACGGGCCTCTCGGGCAGCGGCCCCGCCTACGTCACCCTGATCGTCGAGGCCCTGATCGACGCGGGGGTCCAGCAAGGCCTGCCGCGGCGCATCGCCCGCGAACTGGTTTGCCAAACGGTCGTCGGCTCCGCTATGCTGGTGCAGCAATCGGGCAAGCATCCCGCCGAGCTCAAGGATCAGGTCGTCACCCCCGCGGGTACCACCGCGGCCGGCCTCCAGGTCCTCGAGGAGGCGGCGGTCCGCGCGACGCTGTGCCTGGCGGTCAAGGCGGCCACGCAGCGCTCCAAAGAGCTCGGGAAAGCGAGTCACTAGCCATGTACCTCTTGGTCCAGGTCCTCTCCAACCTCTTCTCGATCTGGCAGATCCTGCTGTTCATCTGGGTGATCCTCTCGTGGATCCCGCAGGTGCCGCGCAACCACCCGGCCGTGGAGCTCATCAGCAGGGTGATCGAGCCGACGCTCGCCCCCTTCCGGCGCCTGATGCCCATGGGGGGGATCGACATCTCGCCGATCATCGCCTACTTCGTCTACAGCATCGCGCTGCGCGCCCTCATCTCCCTGCTGGGCAGCATCGGCTGAGAACGGCCGGCAAGAACATCCCCTCAAAGCCTCGCGGCGCCCCCTCTCGCTCGAGAGCGGGGCGCCGCGAGGCTTTGAGGGGGAAGGGATCGCCCAGGTGGCTTGAGACGAACCCTCGCTTGAGCATTATCGTTGACGAAGGCCAGGGGTGGTGCTATGATTCCCCTGTGATTGAGGTCACAACCCCCACAACAATTCCATTGACGCTTCCAACTCCCTCTGAAAGCGAGTGACTCTGTTTGGAAACCTCGGCTAAGCGCACAACTGCGCCCGATTCCGTTGGCCCTGCGGAAACCTCGGTTGCTTCCATGATCGAAGACGCGCCGGCCACGTCCCGCCGTCGTCCGACCCGCGCCGCGCAAGCCCGCGCCGCCGCAGCAGCCGCCCAGACCGCCACCGCGGAGCCCGTTGCGACCCCCGCCGCTTCCGCCGAAGCCGAAGCCGCCCCCGTCACGGCCCGCACCCGCCCCGCTCGCGAGCCCCGTACCCGCACCGCCCGATCGCGCGCCGCCACGGCCCCCGAAGCCTCGATCGAGGTCGCCCCCAGCGCCCCTCAGCCCGAGGCCGCCATCGAGGCCGTCGTCGAACCCGCCCGCGCAGCCGCCGTCGCGTCGACCGAGACCGCCCCCGCGGTGCGCGAGCCCCGCCACGAGCGCCACGAGCGTCGTGACCGCCGCGATCGCCAGCCCCGCGAGCAGGGGGAGCGCCAGGAGCGCCAGCCCCGCGAGCAAGGCGAGCGTCACGAGCGCCAGCCCCGCGAGCAGGGCGAGCGTCACGAGCGCCAGCCCCGCGAGCAAGGCGAGCGTCAGGAGCGCCAGCCCCGCGAGCAAGGCGAGCGTCACGAGCGCCAGCCCCGCGAGCAGGGGCAGGATCGCCAGGCCTTCCGCGAGCGCGACCAGCGCCAGCGCGAGCAGCGCCACCGGGATCAGCGCGACCAGCAGCGCGGCCAGCGCGACCAGCAGCGCCGGGGCCCCCAGCAGGGCTTCATGCGCGAGGACAGCCGCGGAAACCGCGCCACCGAGCGCGAGATCCGCGAGATGCGCGAGGCCCGCGAGTTCCAGGAGGCCTTGATGGCCGAGCGGGGCCAGGAGCAGGGCGCCCTTCCCGAGGTCGACGTCGCCGCCCTCGACACCATGGACATGGCGGACCTGTTCGAGCTCGCTCGCCAGTTCAACATCTTCAACTATCGCCGCCTGCGCCGGCACGAGCTGATCTACCGGATCATGCAGACGCAGACCGACAAGACGGGCACCATCCACGCCAGGGGCGTGCTCGAGATCCAGCCCGAGGGGTACGGCTACCTGCGGGTCTCCCAGTACCTGCCCTCGCCGGACGACATCTTCGTCTCCCAGACCCAGATCCGCCGCTTCGACCTGTGGGCCGGCGACGTGATCGAGGCCCAGGTCCGCGCTCCCAAGGAGGGCGAGAAGTACTTCGCCCTGGTCAAGGTCGAGACCGTCAACGAGCAACCGGGGGACTCCAACTACCACCGGATCCCCTTCGAGAACCTGACGCCCATCTACCCCTGCGAGCGCCTCAAGCTCGAGACCACCGGGACCAACCTGTCCATGCGCCTCATGGACCTGTTCAACCCGCTCGGCAAGGGCCAGCGCGCCCTGATCGTCTCGCCGCCCAAGGCCGGTAAGACCACCCTGCTCAAGCAGGTCGCCAACTCCATCTCCGAGAACCACCCCGAGGTCCACCTCATCGCCCTGCTGGTCGACGAGCGCCCCGAGGAGGTCACGGACATGCAGCGCTCGATCAACGGCGAGGTCGTGGCCTCGACCTTCGACGAGCTGCCCGAGAACCACATCCGCGTCGCCGAGCTCGTCATGGAGAAGGCCAAGCGTCAGGTGGAGCAGGGCAAGGACGTGGTCATCCTGCTCGACTCGATCACCCGCCTGGCCCGCGCCTACAACTCGGCGATGCCGCCCTCGGGCCGCACCCTGTCGGGGGGTCTCGACCCCAACGCCATGCACAAGCCCAAGCGCTTCTTCGGCGCGGCGCGCAAGCTGGAGCGCTCGGGAAGCCTGACCATCATCGCCACCGCGCTGGTCGACACCGGCTCGCGCATGGACGAGGTCATCTACGAAGAGTTCAAGGGGACCGGCAACTCGGAGCTCACGCTCGACCGCAGGCTCGCCGATCGCCGGATCTTCCCGGCCATCGACATCAAGCGCAGCAGCACCCGAAAGGAAGAGCTCCTGCTCACGCCCGAGGAGCTGCGAAAGCAGCGCATCCTGCGCAAGACGATGGACGCCGGGGACACCGCCGAGGTCACGGAGTTCCTGGCGGACCGGCTCAGCCGCACCAAGTCCAACGCGGAGTTCCTGATGGCCATCAGCGACTCCTAGCCAGAGCCCCCGGCATCGCCGGGGGCTTAACTTTTGGATACAAAGCAGCCTGGAGCATGTAACAAAACGATTCCTTCGAGCCGCCGGCAGCGGCCAAAACGCGAAAAATACCTGGTTTTGTTAGATGCTCTTTACATTCAAGAGGGGGTTCCCGTGCCGCAGCCAACGACGCAAGAACGTAACCAAGCCGAATCGCCCGAGATCTCGGCTTTCCGCTACACCGCGTCGTCAGAGAGCGAGCCCCTCACCCCGCTCAATCTCAACGGCCTGCGCTTCGCTACCACCCGCAAGACCCTCTCGGACAGGCTCCTGAGCGGCATCCGCTTCCTGGTGAGCGTGCCCCCCAGGCCCGTCGCGGAGCCCGAGCCCAGCGAGGCGCACAGCGGGGATCTAGGGGTCTTCCGCTACCAGATCCCCCTGGCCGAGTACCGGGATCGCCGCCGGGCGAGCGCTGCGATTGGCCGCCGCGTCGCCCTGGTGGGGGGCCTCGCCGTCTCCATCCCCCTGCTCGCCCTCATGGCCTGGAAGAACCTTCCCGCCCAGCACACCCCCGCGCCCCCGAAGGCCGCGATCGCCCCGGTGAGCGCAAGCATCCTCGGTCCCGAGCAGCCGCAGGCCGCGCAGGCCCCGGCCGGCACGCCCGAGAAGCCCGCCCGGGCGAACGTCGTGCCGGGCCCGGCGCGTGCTCAGGCGGCCTCCGTCCCCTCCGTCCCCATGGTCCTCGCGCCGACCACGACCTATCGCGTCGCCGCCGGCGACACGATCTCGGAGATCGCGAAGGCCCACCACATCACGCGCCGCGCGCTGCGCGACATCAACGGCCTCGGCAAGGAAAGCCACCTCAAGGTCGGCCAGGCGCTGCTCATCCCCTCGGCGCTCGACGCGGCCAAGCCTCAGGCCTCGGTCCTTTCGACCCAGGGCGAGCTGGCCCGGCACGAGGCCGGCGGCGCTCGCGCCGAGACGAAGGCCCCGGAGCAGCGCGCGGACCGAGCGCAGGCCGACGCCTCCGCGGACAAGCCTAGGAAGAAGCGCACTCGCCGCACCAGCCACGTCATCCAGGAGGGCGACACCCTCTCGGGGATCGCGGACAAGTACGATCTGCGGGTCTCGGACATCGTCGAGGCCAACGACATCGACTTCCACACCCGCCTCAAGATCGGCCGCAAGATCGTCATCCCGCCGACCCCCCAGGTGGAGGACGAGGGCCGCAGCTACCGTCAGCGCGACAAGCGCAAGGTGGCGAGCCGCGGCCTGCTGGGCGATCTCGGCCGCGCGATCGGCAAGCGCTATCTCTGGCCGACCGCCGGCCGCCTGTCGAGCGGCTTCGGCTACCGCGGCGACCACTTCCACTCCGGGCTGGACATCACCAACCACGTGGGCGCTCCCATCCAGGCCTCGAAGGCCGGTGTGGTCGTCTCGGCGGGCTGGGACGGCGCCTACGGCAAGACCGTGGACGTGCGCCACCCCAACGGGGTCGTCACCCGCTACGCCCACTGCTCCAAGATCATGGTGAACCCGGGCGATCGCGTCGAGCGCGGGGAGACCATCGCCCTGGTGGGCGAGACCGGCCGCGCCACCGGCCCGCACGTCCACTACGAGGTCCGGATCAACGGCCGTCCGGTGGACCCCAAGAAGTTCATTTGACCGAAGCCGCAAGGGGCGGCGCCGCAGGCGCCTGATCGGCGCTCAGGGGAAGCGTGAACCAGAACGTGCTCCCCTCCCCCACCTTGCTCAGGACGCCGATCGCGCCGCGATGGGCCTCGACGATGGCCTTTCCGATGCTGAGGCCGAGCCCGGCTCCCCCCTTGACGTTGCCCGCCTCCAGCTGGCCGAAGGGCCTGAACAGCTTGGGCAGGTCGTTCGCCGGGATCCCCCGCCCGCGGTCGATCACCTCGCAGCGCAGGCGATCCCCGTCGACCGAGGCGCGCAGGGTGATGTGCGCGCCGCGGGGACTGAACTTGATGGCGTTCTGCAGCAGGTTCAGGACGACGCGCTCGATCCGCCGGCAGTCCATGGGGACCAACAAGGAGGCGGGCACGACCTCGAGATCGAGCACCAGCTGGCCCTCCTCGGCCTGCGGCCTGAGGCTGCTCGCGACCTCTTGCAGCAGAGCGCCGAAATCCACCGGGGCGAGGTTGAGGCGGAAGGCCCCGGCCTCGATGGTCGCGAAGTCGAGGAGATCGTCGACCAGCTGCTCGAGTCGCCGGGTTCCCCGCTGGATCTGGGCCAGGTACTCGCCCTGCGCCGGGTTGAGCGCACCGGCGAGCCCGTCCTCCAGGAACTCGGCGAACCCCTTGATGGTGGACAGGGGGGTGCGCAGGTCGTGCGAGACGGCGTTGACGAAGCTGAGCTTGAGCCGCTCGGCCTCGATCCGCTCGGTCAGATCCGTCAGCGTCCCGATGTAGCCGACAGGCTCCTTGGCTTCCGGATCGAGCGGGGTCGCGTTACCGTAGACCCAGACGAAGGAGCCGTCCGGGCGCAGGAAGCGGTACTCGCTCGAGAACTCCGCGCCCGCCGCCACTGCCGCCGCCCACTCGGCGAGGACCCGAGCGCGATCGAGCGGGTGCAGGGCGTCGCGCCATCCCGCCCCCAGCGCCTGGGCTTCGGAGATGCCCGTCAAGAAGCACCAGCGCTCGTTGACGAAGACGCACGCCCCGCCCGCGTCGGTCATGAAGATCCCCACCGGCACCCGCATGGCCACCGTCCGAAAGCGATGCTCGCTTTCTCTCAAGCGATCCTCCATCCGCTTGTGTTCCCGAAAGTCCCGAGCGACGCCGATCAGGCCGATGACCTCGCCCCGGGCGTCGCGCAGGGGGGCTGCGCTGTAGTCGATAGGAAGCAGGCTCCCGTCGCGCCGCTGCAGGGCGGCCTGGAGGGTGGCGTACCCCGCGTCGTAGACCTCCACGATCGCCGCGGCCACCCGGGGACGGTCCGCCTCCCTGAAGAAGCTCAGAGCCTGCCTGTTCTCGATCTCGGCGTCCGGGTAGGCGGATGTCTCCGCGAACTTGCGGTTCCAGCGGACCAGGCGGCCTGTGCGGTCGAGGATGACGACCATGTCCGGGATCTCCTGGAGGATGGTCTCGATGGTGGCGAGCGACTCCTTCAGGCCTCGTTCCGCCTGCTTCCGTCGCTCCTCGACCACCGCCAGCACGAGGGCGGTGAGCGACAGCACGACCACGTAGACCGCGAACAGCATCAGGGCCTCCTGGATCCCCCGACCCGCGAAGGGCCCCTGGCCCATGAGCGCCCCTGTCAGCGCGAAGGCGAAGACGAGGACGGTGGTCGAGACCGCCCCGCGAAGGCCGTGCGAGAGACTCAACCAGAGCACGAAGGGCAGCGGGAGGAAGGCGAGGGGCAAGGCGCGGGGGTTGAAGAAGACGAGGACCAGAACCAGCCCCAGCGGCAGGAAGCGAAGCAGAAGCGACCCCACGTACCTCGCGTCCACGCGCCCCCCCCACCAGGCGAGCAGGAAAGGGGTGGCGACGAGCACGCCGGTGACGTCCCCGAGCCACCACGTCAACCAGGTCCAGCCGTAGGCGGACCAAGGCGTCAGGCCCGCCGCACTCAGGACCGCGATCCCCACCGTCGCATTCAGGAGGCACGTCCCGAAGGCGAGCGGGCCGCCGAAGAGCAGGACGCTCCGGACGTCGTTGAAGATCCCGCCGAAGCGGCGCAGCCACCAGGCCCCCAGGAGCGCCTGGAGGGTCGCTCCCGAGGCGATCGCAGCCCCGATCAACACGGCAGGGACGAGCCCGCTGCCGGCGAGAACCCCGACGTTGAGCGCGAGCGAACCCAGCCAGACGCCCGGCCAGAGACTGGCCCCGCCGGCGTAGAGCGCCGCCAGGGCGATGCCGGCCGGCAACCACAGGAACGTCACGTTGCCAGGGGGGATCGCGACGAGCTGACCGAGCCTCCCGAAGGCGTAGAAGGCGATCGCGACCGCCACGATGCTGCGCAGGCAACCGAAGGTCGGCCTCATCCGCCTCTCCTCTTTGACACGCTTCGCCGGGGGTCATTCTACGCCGGGAACGCAAAGGAGACAGCAACAAGCGAAGCCATGCCCGAAAGGAATCAGGGGCATGGCTCCGCGAGCGGCGGGGGATTCAGGTGAATTGCTAACGGCCGAGCGCTGCGGCGATGAGGTCCACGGCGAGCCTGGCGCTCTGGTTGCTCGCGTCGAGCAGCGGATCGACCTCGACCATGTCCAGGGATCGCACCAGGCCGGTGCGCGCGAGCTGGGCGAGGGCGAGGCGCGCCTCGCGGGCGGTCATCCCGTGCCGGGCGGGGCTCCCCACCCCGGGGGCCTCCTTCGGGTCCACGACGTCCATGTCGAAGCTGACGTGGATGCCGGCGGTGCCGTCCGAGGCGATCGCGATCGCCTCGTCCATCACCGCCTGGATCCCGCGCGCCTCGATCTCGGTCATGCGAAAGACCCTGACGCCCGCCTCGGCGATGAGCCGCTCCTCGGCCTCGTCCAGGTCCCGGGCGCCGATCAGGACGGCGTTGGCCGCCGGCACCTTGGGCGAGAAACCGCCCAGCCGGGTCAGCTCCGGTGTGCCGTGGCCCAGCGCGACGGCGAAGGGCATCCCGTGGATGTGGCCGCTGACGGTGGTGTCGGCGGTGTTGAAGTCACCGTGGGCGTCGAACCAGAGAAGGCCCAGGCGCTCTGCGCGCTCGGCGTGGACCGAGCTGACCCCGGCGATCGTGCCGATGGCGACCGAGTGGTCGCCGCCGAGAAAGACGCTGAAGGCACCTTCTCGGATCGCCTCGCGGGCGCCGTGGTAGGCGGCCTCGGCGGCCTCAGCGACCGCGGGCAGGTTCCGCAGGAGGTCCGAGTGGGGCACCGGGGAGTCGGGGACCGGGACGTCGCCCAGGTCCTTCACCGCGACGCCGAGCCTCTCGAGGCGCCTGACGAGGCCGGCGTAGCGGATGGCCCGGGTGGCGAGGCCCGAGCCGCGGCGCGGCGCCCCGAGGTCGAAGGGAATTCCGACGATGGCGGCCGCGAGCGCGGCCTGGGAAGCAAGACGGTTTTCAAGCTGCGGTGACTGGTGGCCAGTCATAAAATCCTCTCCAAGATCCTCATCATCGAGGCTTTGCTGGAATCATTCTAACCGCCATTGTACACCGAGCCCCCATGCCCTGTCTCGCCCGCCGCGCGCGATCCGCGCAGGGGGATGCGCCCGGACAGGCGCCGAGCGACCAAAAGCGCGGCTAAATGAGGTAGAATTCAAGATCGTAGCAATCGGGATCAAAGATCGGCGCGAACGCCGGCCCCCAGGAGAATCAAACGCCATGCAGACGACCACCGCCCCCATCGATCCGAGGCTCGACCTCTTCGAGGCCATCGACGCCCTCAAGCGCGAGCGCAACGCCATCATCCTGGCCCACTACTATCAGGAGGCCGACATCCAGGACGTCGCCGACTTCCTGGGCGACAGCCTCGCGCTCGCCCAGGCCGCCGAGAAGACCGACGCGGCGGTGATCGTGTTCGCGGGCGTCCACTTCATGGCCGAGACCGCCAAGATCCTCAACCCGAACAAGACGGTCCTCTTGCCCGATCTCGCCGCGGGGTGCAGCCTCGCCGAGAGCTGCCCGGCCGAGGGCCTCCAGGCGCTCAAGGACCGCCACCCCGACCACGTGGTCGTCTCGTACATCAACTGCACCGCCGAGGTCAAGGCGATCAGCGACTACATCGTGACCTCGAGCAACGCCCTCAAGATCATCCGCTCCATCCCCGAGGACCAGGGGATCATCTTCGCCCCCGACCGCAACCTGGGCCGCTACCTCGTCAAGGAGACCGGCCGCGACATGATCCTCTGGCAGGGCAGCTGCATCGTCCACGAGACCTTCTCGGCCCGCAAGATCCACGCCCTCAAGCTGGAGCACCCGGGCTCGTTGATCCTGGCGCACCCCGAGTGCGAGGACCCCGTCCTCGCCATCTCGGACGTGGTGGGCTCGACCAGCGCCCTGCTCAACTACGTCAAGGACCACCCCGACGGCACCTACATCGTCGCCACCGAGCCGGGCATCATCCACCAGATGCAGAAGGCCTCTCCCCAGGCCACCCTGGTCCCGGCCCCTCCCGAGGAGGGCACCTGCGCCTGCAACGAGTGCCCCCACATGAAGCTCAACACCCTGGAGAAGCTCTACCTCTGCCTGCGCGACATGCAGCCCGAGATCACCATGGACGAGGCCCTGCGCGTCCAGGCCCTCAAGCCCATCAAGAAGATGCTCGAGCTCAGCAAGTAGGCTTGTTCAAGGCAGGCGCCCCCGCCGTTGCGGGGGCGCCTGCCTTTTGCTGTGGGCGGGGCTAGAGGGACGTGAGGCGCAGGCCCTTCTCGGCGGCGATGTGCGCGAGCAAGCCCTTGCAGGCCTCTTCGACCAGGTCGTAGACGTGGTCGAAGCCCTCGGGGCCCCCGAAGTACGGATCCGGCACGTCGGAGAGGCCGCGCGCCGGGGCGAAGTCCATCATCCTCACGACCTGCGCGCGGGTCTTGCGCAGCGGATCCAGGTCGCGGATGTCGGTGAAGTTCCGGGTGTCCATGGCGACCACGTAGTCGTGGTCGTCCAGGTCCTCGATCTGGATCTGGCGGGCGCGCTGCAGCGAGATGTCGAGGCCGCGATCGCGCGCCACCCGCAAGGAGCCCTCGTGCGGCGGCTTTCCCACGTGCCAGTTGCCCGTCCCCGCCGAGTCGATTTCAAAGCGCTCGGAAAGACCGGCCTGGGTCACCAGGTGGCGGAAGATCCCCTCGCCCAGGGGCGAGCGGCAGATGTTCCCGAGACAGACGAAGATGACGTTGATCATGGCGACCTCCGCCCCCCAATATAGCAGGGCCGCATCTGGTAAACTGGGCCTATGATCACGAACCTGTACGAAGCCATCGGCGGCGACGAGACGATCCGGCGGCTGGTGAACGCCTTCTACCCGCGCGTGGCGGCCGATCCGGACCTTTCGCCCATCTTCCCGGAGGACCTCACCGAGACCGTCGAGAAGCAGCGCCTCTTCCTGACGCAGTTCCTCGGGGGGCCGCCCCTCTACACCCAGACCCACGGCAACCCGCGCATGCGCGCGCGCCACCTGCCCTTCGAGATCACCCCGACCCGGCGCGAGGCGTGGCTGCGAACCATGGCGGCTGCCATGGACGAGATCGGCCTGGCAGGAGAGCCGCGCGAGGAGTTCTTCGAGCGCCTGAGGCTCACGGCCCACCACATGGAGAACTCCCCCGAGCCCACCTCCCCGCCCCCCGGTGGGGTGGGCTCGGGGGGATAAAATCACGCTCCTTGCCATCTTGGTGAGGGGCTCGGAGCGATCGAGATCCCCCCACCCCTAGCCCCGCCCCACCGGGGGGCGGGGGATCAGATCAAATCCCCCCACAGGAAGCGCATGGCCGCCGGGAAGCGCGTGGCCCAGCAGGCCTCGCTGTGGGTCCCCTTGGGATCCACCAGCCAGTAGTAGTCGTGGCGGTCCTTCCAGCCCTGCTCGCGCAGGAAGGCGTCGAGGCGCTTGGCCTGGTTGGTGATGGGCCGGCTGCGCTCGACGCGGCCGACCTCGCGCCCCCCCACGTCCAGGTAGAGCCGCGCGCCCTCGGGCTTGGCCTGATCCTTGAGGTAGTCGAAGATCGCCGCGCGGGCGAAGTGCAGCGAGGGCGAGAAGGCCGCCGCCCGACCGAAGACCTCGGGCGCATGGTACAGCGCGTAGAGCGAGGTGAGCCCGCCCATCGAGGATCCCGCGACGGCGGTGAACTCGCGCTGGGGCCTCGTGCGAAGGGTGCGATCCACCATGGGCTTGACCACGTCGGTGACGAAGGACAGGAAGTCCGCCCCCTCGCCGCTGGACTTGAAGCGCGCGTCGGGCCACGGGCTCTGCTCGCTCAGGCGATGCTCGCCCCCGTTGTCGATGCCCACCACGATCATCGGCGGCAGCTCGCCAGCGGCCGTCAGCAGATCGAGCGAGGCCCCGACCCGCCACGCCCCCATGAAGGCGCGCTGGTGCTCGAAGAGGTTCTGGCCGTCCCACATGTACATGACGGGATAGCGGGTCAGACGCGAGCGCTCGTAGCCCAAAGGGAGATAGACGTCCACCCGGCGCGATCGCCCGAGCTTGGGAATGCTCAGCTCGCCGAGGGTGAAGAGGCGCTCGCTGGCCGGGAGGGTCGACAGTTGGATGGCGTATTGCATAGGCCCGCCTCCTTCGATGTGGTGCTGCGAATGCGATGGAACGGCCTCGTATTATAGCGGGACGATCGTCGCTGCTCATGTGCGAATTGCACGAAGCGGCTATGATGGAGGCCGAAACGCAGGAGCCATGCAGAGAGGGGCGCACGTGGAACGGATCGTGGTGGTAGGGGGCGGCGCGGCGGGGATGATGGCCGCGATCGCCGCGGCGCAGGCCGGCGCGCGGGTGCTCTTGCTCGAGAAGACGGACCGGCTCGGCTTCAAGATCCAGATCTCGGGCGGCGGGCGATGCAACGTCACCAACGACCTGGACGACCCGCGCGAGCTGGTCAAGATGTACCCGGGCAACGGCCGCTTCCTCTCGGACGCCTTTCGCCGCTTCGGCAAGCACGACGTGCTCGCCCTGCTCGAGCGCCGGGGGGTCCGCACCAAGGTCGAGCCTCCCTACGACAAGGTCTTCCCCGTCAGCGACCGATCCCGCGACGTGATCCTCGCCCTGACGGCCGAGATGAAGCAGCTCGGCGTCGAGGTCCGCTTCGCGACGCCCGTCGCGGGCCTTTCGGTCGAGGACGGCCGGGTCAAGGGGGTCCGCACCGCGGACGATCAGCTGATCGAGGCGGGTGCCGTGATCGTCTGCGTCGGGGGCCGCTCGCTACCCCGCTCGGGATCGACCGGCGACGGCTACAAGCTGGCCGAAGCCGTCGGCCACCGGGTGGCCGACCTCTACCCCTCCCTGGTGCCCCTGCGGGTGAGCGGCACCAAGGAGCTCGCGGGCGTCTCGCTCAAGGACGTGGAGGGCACCGTCCTGGTGGACGGCAAGGTGGCCGACCGGCGCTGGCGCGGCGACATGCTCTTCACCCACTTCGGGCTCTCGGGCCCCGTCGTCCTGCAGCTGAGCCGGAGTGCCGCTGAGGGCCTGCACCGGGGCAGGGCCGTCGAGCTGCGCATCAACCTCAAGCCGGAAATGAGCGCGAGCGAGCTCGAGGCCGAGCTGCTCGCGCGCATCGAGGCCGCCCCTCGATCCCTGGTCGCCTCGCTGCTCAAGGACGACATGGCCCGCTCGGTGGTGGAGCCCTTCCTCGAAGCGAGCGGGGTGGACGGCGCCAAGAAGGTCGCCGAGCTCTCGCGCGGCGACCGAGCGCGCCTGGTCGAGACCCTCAGGGGCTGGCGCTTCCCGGTCACCGGCTGGCACTCGTTCGAGGTGGCCGAGGTGACCGCCGGCGGGGTGGACACCAAGGAGGTGGACCCCAGGACCTTCCAGTCCAAGCTGGTTTCGGGCCTGTACTGGGCCGGCGAGGTCCTGGACGTGGACGGCTACGTGGGGGGCTTCAACTTCCAGGCCGCATGGTCGAGCGGCCATGCCGCCGGCACCGCCGCCGCGGCGTCGATTCTCGGCAAGTAAGCAACAAACGGCCCTTTCGGGCGTCATCGGAACACAACATTTCTCGCCCGGCGCCCTGCGCCGGGCGATTTCGCTTATCGGGACCGATCCCAAAAACCCAGTGCCGGCGCCGCTCTTGGGCCCCTCGCTCGCCCGCTGAGCGATCGAGGGTTAATTCATGCGGGCGTAACTCGACTTTTACTTCGCCGTAAATGCCCGAGCCGTATGATTTCAGCATCGAAGGGGGGCGAGCGTCCCCACCCCGCACCACCACTTGGCTTGAGAAAGGAACAACCAAATGAACCAGATGATGCGCGTGCTCAAGGAAGAAGAAGGCCAGGCCCTGACCGAGTACGGCCTCATCCTGGGCCTCATCGCGGTTGTGACCGTCGGCGCCCTCACCATGATGGGCACCAACGTCAACAAGATGCTCTCGTCGATCGCCAACACCCTCAGCGCGACCGGCAAGTAGAACGGGGGGGCGGAGAATGCGTAACCGGAACGAATCCGGGCAGGCGTTGGTCGAAACGGCGCTCGTCCTGCCCGTCATCCTGGCGATGATGCTCGGGATCTTCGGCTTCGGGCACCTCTTCAACGCCCAGCTCGTCATCACCAACGCCAGCCGAGAGGGCGCCCGGATCGGCGCCCTCGGGCGACCGGACACCAACATCAAGGCGGCCGTCGCCAAGTACCTGAGCGGCGCCGGCCTCAACGATCCCGGGACGGTGGTCACCATCTCCAAGGAGACGGTGGCCGACGGCCGCGACGTGAGCGTCAACGTGAGCTATCCCTTCAAGACGGCGCTGAACCTTCCGGGAGTCCCCAACCCCATCAACCTCAAGTCGACGGCCGTCATGCGCGTGGAGCAGGATTAGAGTGCCGAACGAAACGACTCCACGACCCGCCGCAAGGCGGCGGACACAGACAAATCAATCACGTTTTGTGAGGTGCTCTTAATGAAAAAGGCACAAAGGCTGCTGGTCGCGGTGGGCCTCGGGCTCGTCACCAGCGGCGGGATATTCGCCTACGTCTCGGGGCAAAACGAGCGCGCCAACGCCGGCGAGCCCCAGGGGCCGGTGCTGATCGTCAAGGCCCCCATCCCCCTGAGCGCCAAGATTTCCCCCGAGATGGTCGCGGTCGAGACCCGCCCCTCCAAGTTCATCCCCGAGGGGGCCCTCACGAGCCCCGAGGCGGCCGTCGGCCGCCTGGCGAGGATCGAGCTGAGCGCGGGCGAGGCCCTCGTGGAGAGCAAGCTCTTCGCGCCGGGCGAGGAGGCCCGCGCCGTCCTGCCCGTCCCCCCCGGCATGCGCGCCATCACCGTCGCGGTCGACGAGGTGGTGGGCGTGGCGGGCTTCGTCCAGCCCGGCATGAGCGTCGACGTGGTCAGCACCCTCGACGTGGAGGGGCAGACCGTCACCAAGTTCCTCCTGCAGCGCGTCAAGGTCCTCGCCTGCGCCCAGGAAGCCAAGCGAGAGGGCGACCCGGAGGCCAAGGTGGTCTCCTCGGCGACCCTCGCCGTCTCCCCGTCGGATGCCGAGAAGCTCATCCTCGCGGCCGACCGCGGCAAGATCCGCCTGGCGATGCGGGACCAGAACGAGAAGGGCGACGCCAAGACCGCGGGGGCCACCCCCGAGTCGCTGATCGGCGTCAAGCGCCCCGAGCCCGCCCCGGTCAAGGTGGCCGCCAAGCCCCGGCCTCAGGCCCCCCGGATCGTGAAGGTCATCGTGCCGGCCAAGACCCCCGCCGAGAAGCCCTCGATCATGATCATCCGGGGCACCTCGACCGAGTACGTCAACCGCTGAGCCCCAGCTATTAAAGGAAGCGAGTTCCCCCGATGAAGTCTCTGCGTTGGATTCTGGCCGCGTCGCTGGTCGTGGCGCCCGCAACCGCAGCCCTCGCCCTGGCGGACGAAACGCTGCCGGTCTCGGTCGGCAAGTCGGAGGTCGTCTCGGTCGGCGGCGAGGTCACCAAGGTGTCGGTCACCGACCCGCAGATCGCCGACGTGGCGGTCCTCTCGAAGAAGGACGTGCTGATCAACGGCAAGAAGCCCGGCACCACCAACCTGATCGTCTGGACCAAGAGCAAGCGCCTGACCTACGACGTGGTGGTGCGGGTGGACGCCGGCCTGCTCAAGGCCACCATCCGCAAGGCCACCGGGGCCAAGGACCTGCAGGTCGAGGTCGTCAACGACGCGGTGCTGCTCTACGGCAAGGTGGACCGCACCAGCCAGATCCAGATGGCCGAGAAGCTCGCCTCGGGCTTCGCCCCGCGCGTCGTCAACCTGCTCTCGGCCGACGCGGTTCAGCAGGTACAGGTGGACGTGGAGGTGGTCGAGCTCTCCAAGAACGGCGCAGGGGAGCTGGGCGTCAAGTGGGGCCAGATGAAGCGAACCTCGAGCGGCGAGGACGTCTTCGACCCCGACGTGGCCAACGTGATCCAGGGTGACGCGCGCAACCCCCGCAACGGCCAGGCCTTCTCGAACCTGGTCTCGGGCGGCGGCACCGCCTTCGGCCTCTACGAGCGCATCAACGCCAAGCTCAACCTGATGGTGCAGAACGGCTCGGCCAGGATCCTCGCCAAGCCCAACCTGGTCGCCGTCAGCGGCGGCAAGGCCGAGTTCCTCGCCGGCGGCGAGATCCCGGTGCCCACCGCCCAGCAACAGGGGCAGATCTCGTACGAGTGGAAGCCCTACGGCATCAAGCTCTCCATCGAGCCGACCGTGCTCGAGGACGGCCGCATCTCGATGAAGGTCGCCCCAGAGGTCAGCCAGCTCGACTACAACAACGCCGTGCGCCTCGCCAACTTCGTGGTGCCCGCCGTGACCAGCCGGCGCGCCGAGACCCAGCTGGTGCTCGGCCAGGGCCAGGGCCTCGCCATCGGCGGCCTCTTGCAGAACAGCGAGTCCAAGGTCGTCGAGCAAGTTCCCATCCTTGGCAGCATCCCCATCCTCGGCGAGCTCTTCAAGTCCACCAAGTACCAGAAGAACGAGACGGAGCTTGCGATCCTCGTGACCCCCAGGCTGGTGAGCCCCGAGTCTAAACCCCAGACGACCACCCCCACGAAGTAGAGAGGAGGCCCCCCTCATGGTCACCCGGCGCAAGCAACTTCCTGGAAAAGACCGCTCGCACGAGCGAGGCGCGACCCTCGTCACCACCGCCATCTTCGCCACCGGTCTGGTGGTCGTGGCCGGGCTGGTGGCCGACACCGGGGCCATGATGTACGAGCGAACCCGCATGCAGGTGGCATGCGACGCTGCGGCGCTGGCCGGGGCCAAGGGCCTCCTCAACGGACGCACCTACGCCGTCCAGCAGGCCAAGGCGGTCGCCGCCAAGAACGGCTACCAGCTCGCGGACGCCGGCATCACCATCCACCAGGGCAGCCGCATGTCGGTGGCCATGCAAAACCCGAGCAAGTCGGTGGTGGCCCGGGTCGTCGAGGCGATGCAGGGCAGCGGCGACCCCGGTGCGGCCAAGGACCTCTCGGTGGGCGCCAAGGCCACCGCGGACCTCCACTGCGTCGAGCAGACCGCAGGGCCTCGCCCCTTCGGCATCCCCGAGTGCGACTTCGTGCCCGGCGCCGAGTACGTCCTCAAGCAGGGCCCGAGCAACCAGATCAAGGGCAACTTCCAGGCGCTCGGCATCGACGGCACCGGCGCGACCATCTACCGCCAGTCGATCCTCAACGGGGTCCGGCGCACCCTGAGGGTCGAGGACATGGTCCAGACCGAGCCCGGCAACATGGCGGGCCCGACCGTGACGGCCATCAACCAGCTCCTTGGCAACGACCAGACCAGCTATGCCGCCGCGGTCAAGGGCGCCCGCACCCCGCGCGTCATCACCGTGCCCCTCCTGTACTGGGACCAGTACCTCTCCTCGATGGGGCGCAGCAACGTGGTCGTCAAGGGTTTCGCCCGCTTCTACATCACCTACACGACCAGCCGCAGCGAGGTCTACGGCCGGTTCATCGACAGGATCGACACCAACGCGGCGAAGGGAACCGCCCTGGAGTACGCGGTGCGCCTCTCGGACGACTCGAGCGCCGCTCCTCCTCCCGTGAACCCCACCACCTTGTGATCCCCGTCTAGCAAGGAGCGATCATGGCCCCCCTTCGTACCCTGCTGCTCGGCATCGACGCCCAGCGCGATCCGCTACGCCCCGCCCTCAAGGACCCGCAGCTCGCCGATCTCGTCGGCGAGGCCCCGACCCTCGCCGAGGGGGTCGGGGCGGCGATCGCGCTGAAACCGGACCTGGTGGTGATCGCCTACATGGGCGACCTGGAGGCGACCATCCGCGGGGTCGACGGGATCCTGGCGGCCAATCCGCTCGCCACCACGATCCTGGTGGGCGCCGTGCTCGACGCGCGCGAGCTGGGTCTCGCGATGCAGGCGGGCATCCGGGAGGTCGTCCCCGACCCCGGAGGCCTCGCCGAGGCCGTCCAGCGCGCCCACGTCTTCCTCTCTCGCCTCAGAGGCGCCCGCACCGCGAGCGAGAGCGCCCGCGCCAGGGTCGGCAAGATCATCGTCGTCCACTCGCCCAAGGGCGGCGCCGGCAAGTCCACGCTTGCGGCCAACCTCTCGCTGACGCTCGCCATGGAGGCCGCCGACGAGGTGGCGCTGGTGGATCTCGCCCCCCAGTTCGGCGAGGTGGACCTGCTCTTCAACCTCAAGCCCCAGGCCCACTTCTCGGACATCGCGCGGCTCGGAGGCCGCGCCGAGCCCGAGACGATCGCCCAGGCCCTGATGAGCCACGCGAGCGGGCTCAAGGTGCTCGCGAGCGCCCCCACCCCCGAGGACGGAGAGCTGATCGACCGCGCGGCGGTCGACGGGGTGCTCGGCAGGCTCAAGGAGCGCTTCGCCTTCACGGTGGTGGACACCGCCCCGGTCCTCTCCGAGCCCATCGTGCGGGCGCTCGAGCTCGCCGACCGGATCGTCGTGCCCTTCTTCCCCGATCTGGCCAGCCTGCGCCACGTGCAGCAGAGCCTCAAGCTGTGGCTCGATCTGGGCATCGACCTGGACAAGGTGGAGCTGGTCGGTTGGAGCCAGAAGAGCGAGGTGGACGCCGAGGCGATCGCCCGCGTCCTGCGCCGGCAGCTTGCCAGCCAGTTGCCCTACGTGCCCGACGAGGCGCTCTGCGCCGTCAACGCAGGCACCCCCATGGTGGCGCTCGCGCCGAAGGGGGCCTTCGCCAAGGCCATGAAGGTCTTCGCCGCGCGCTACCTGGACAGGCCGCAGACGGCCCTGGTCGAGGTAAAGCCCGCAAGCAAGCTGAGCGAGCTCTTCGCCCGTATCCGGAGGATGATCGATGTTCCTGCGCAACCGACTTAACCCCACGGACGCCCCGGCCGCCCTTGAGGCCCCGGCGAGCGCCCCCAAGCCGCTCGCGGCGCCCAAGAGCGTCGAGATCGCCGTGCGACCTGTGGATCCCCTCGCCGACCTCAAGAGCCGGGTGCACCGCATGCTCGTCGAGAACATGCGCCAGCAGGCCCTCGACGAGACCTCGAGCCCCGAGCGGATCAAGGAGGCCATCCGCGAGCTGCTGGAGACGGCCCTGGCCTCGCCCGAGGGGGCCGGCGCGCACCGCCTCCTGGCCCGCAGCGAGCGCGATCGCCTCGTCGAGGAGATCTTCAACGACATGCTGGGGCTGGGGCCCCTGGAGCCCCTGCTGGGCGACGACTCCATCTCGGAGATCATGGTCAACAACCCGCGCAGGGTCTACGTGGAGCGCAGCGGCCGCATCACCAAGATCGACGTGGCCTTCTCGGACGACGCCCACCTGCTGCGCGTGATCGACCGCATCGTCTCGAAGGTGGGCCGCCGCATCGACGAGAGCTCGCCCATGTGCGACGCGCGCCTGCCGGACGGCTCTCGCGTCAACGCCATCATCCCGCCTCTGGCCATCGACGGCCCCTGCCTGACCATCCGCAAGTTCCGCAAGGACCCCCTCAAGGTCGACGCCCTGATCGACTACGGCAGCCTCACCCCCGCCATGGCCGAGTTCCTCAAGGGCTGCGTCGAGGCCCGCCTCAACGTCCTCATCTCGGGCGGGACCGGCTCGGGCAAGACGACGCTTCTCAACGTGCTCTCGGCCTTCATCCCCTACCACGAGCGCCTGATCACCATCGAGGACGCCGCCGAGCTCCAGCTCCAGCAGGACCACGTGATCCGGCTGGAGACCCGCCCGGCGAACGTGGAGGGGGCAGGCAGGGTGGACCAGTCGGAGCTGGTGAAGAACTCCTTGCGCATGCGCCCCGACCGGATCATCCTGGGCGAGGTCCGCGGCGGCGAGGCCCTCTCGATGCTGCAGGCCATGAACACCGGCCACGAGGGGTCCCTGGCCACCATCCACGCCAACTCGGCCCGCGACGCCCTCTCGCGCCTCGAGACCATGGTCCTGATGGCAGGGATGGACCTGCCCCTGCGCGCCATCCGCGAGCAGATCGCGAGCGCCATCAACCTGATCGTCCAGATCGGCCGCGCCAGCGACGGCAGCCGCCGGGTGCTCGGGATCTCGGAGCTGGTCGGCATGGAGGGCGACACCCTCCAGATGCAGGAGATCTACCAGTTCGCCCGCACCGGGGTGGACGAGGAGGGCCGCGTCGTCGGCGGCCACCGGCCCACGGGCATCCGCCCCAAGTGCGCCGACGCGCTCAAGCTCAAGGGCATCCCCCTGCCCGTGGAGCTCTTTCAGACGGGGAGCTGGAGCTAGCCATGATCATCTTCCTGCTCATCTTCAGCGGCGTGACCGTCGCGGCCTTCGCCTTCTCGGGGGCGCTAGCGCCGGCAGGCGAGGGGGTCGGCGCCCGCGTCGCCGAGCTCGAGGGGGCGCGCGCTCAAAGGCAGCGCGGCGGCATCCTGCGTCACCTGGGAGCGCTCGTCGAGCCCATGGTCAAGGGGCTCTCGATCACGCGGAAGCTGGACCGGCAGCTCTACCAGGTGGGCTGGGCCTGGACCCCCAGCGAGTTCCTGAGCGCCTGCGGCCTGCTCGCGCTGGCCACCGGCGCCATCGCGGGGGTCGTCTTCGGGCAGCCGCTCGCCGCTTTGGCCGCCGGTGCCGTCGGCGCGGGGGTGCCCTTCCTCCAGCTCGCGCAGAAGCGCGGCAAGGTCATGAAGGCGCTCAACGAGCAGCTGCCGGACGCCCTGATGCTGGTCATCAACGGCCTGCGGGCGGGCAACTCGTTCATCCAGGCGCTGCAGATCGTCTCCAAGCAGATGTCGGGCCCCATCGCCCAGGAGTTCGCCACCACCGTCTCCGAGATCAACTGGGGCCTGAGCGTCGAGACGGCCCTGTCGAACCTGGCCGAGCGCATCGGCACGGTCGACATCGAGCTGACGGTGGCCGCCATGATCGTCCAGCGCGAGACGGGCGGCAACCTGAGCGAGATCCTCAACAACATCCACGACACCGTCCGCGATCGCATCAAGATCTCGGGCGAGGTCCAGGCCATGACCGCCCAGGGCCGCATGTCGGGCATCGTCCTGACCTGCCTGCCCGCGGGCATCGCGGCCCTGTTCTACCTGATCAGCCCCGGCTACATCAGCTCGCTGTTCACCGACCCGCGCGGCCACATGCTCATCGGGGGGGCGATCGTCTCGCAGCTCCTGGGCGTGTACTTCATCCGCAAGATCGTCGACATAAAGTATTAACTTTACGTCAAGTACTGAAGAGGGACTTTCCCATGGCTCAACCCGTCTGGACCGCCGCCGTCTCCTTTCTCGCCGTCACCGCGGCGACGCTGGTCGGCCTCTCCCTGGCCACCCCGCGCGAGCGCGCCACCCTGCGCCGGATCGACGCGATCGCGGACGCTCCCGGCGCCCCGGGGCTGCCCCGCGCGCAGCTGCTCGATCAGCCGTTCTTCAAGCGGGCGGTGCTGCCCGGCCTCGGCGCCTTCGCCGAGCTCGGATCGCGATTGACCCCCAAGAGCCAGCGCGAGCGCCTGGTCCAGCGTCTCCAGCAGGCGGGCCTCTACGGCCCCTACGCCATCCAGGCGCTCCTGGCCTTCAAGGCCTTCTTCCTGGCGGTGGCGGCGATCGCCTTCTGGCTCTTGAGCGGCTTCAACTCGGGGGCGGCGATGATGGCGGGGGCCATCATCGCCCTGGTGGGGGCCATGGGGCCGGACCAGTGGATCACCGGCCGGATCAAGCAGCGCAAGGACGCGCTGGTGCGCTCGCTGCCCGACACCCTCGACCTGGTCACCTCCAGCGTGGAGGCGGGGTTGAGCTTCGACGGCTCGGTGCTGCGGATCGTCGGCAGGCAATCCCAGCACGGTCACGAGATCCGCGAGGAGCTCGGGCGCTACATGACCGACGTGCGGATGGGCCGCACCCGTCCCGAGGCCCTCAACGACCTCTCGCGCCGCTGCGGGGTGAACGACCTGGAAGGGGTCGTCGCCGCCCTGATCCAGGCCGACCACCTGGGCGTGGGCGTCGGCCAGGTGCTGCGCACCCAGAGCCTCCACCTGCGCAACAAGCGCCGGCAGCGCGCCCAGGAGACCGCCATGAAGGCGCCCATCAAGATGCTCTTCCCCCTGGTGTTCTTCATCTTCCCGGCCATGTTCATCGTCACCCTGGGGCCGGCCATCCTGCGCATCATGGACACCTTCAAGAACATGCACTGAGGCATGCGCCCCCTCAGTCGAGGGGGGGAAGGTTAGGGGCGCCGTTCATCGCTCCGTAGGGCGAAAAATCGGACTCCCTCCTTGGCCAGGTCAGGTTCGGGTCGAGGTTGACTCCGACCGCGAAGAGTTCCTTCATCTTGGCCACCAGGTTTTCCCGGGTGATCGCCATGGAGTAGGACTGGCCCGAGGCATCGTACTTGCCCCTCTTGGCCAGCACCTCGCCCATCAGGGTGGAAACGGGGAACGGGATTCCCAGATCGATCGACTCGATGATCCGCGCCAGGCGGCTCACCTCCGCGAACGTGGAGGCGGTGATGGGTCGCGACCGCTTGTAAGCGTTGTACTGGTAATGGCCCTTGGCGTAGATGAGCTCCATGGTCTTGCGCTTGTCATCGTACCCCCCTTGCCAAACTGCCCCAAAGTGCTTGTCGATCAGCTCGAACTCGACCGGTTGCGTGTCAATCGTGATCGGAGAAGTGCCGTTTGGGATGGTGATGCCGTAAATGGCCTTCGGGTTATTCCGGTTGGCGGAAAGGGCCTGGTGAAGGGCCCGGATCGCCGCCAGGCCTTGATCGCTGGTCATCTCGCCTCGATGGACCCGCTGGATGAGGCGGTCCAGGGCCTCGAAGGAGGTCTCGACCTTGAAGAGCTCCTTGTAGACCTTCAAGAGCTCCTCGCGCCAAGGGTCGTAGCGATAGGTGTACTCCTCGTACTCAACCCAGTAGCCCTTCTGGCCCTGGTTCACGGCCGGGATCTGGCGGCGCTCGCTCTCGATGCGCTTGCTCACGGGGGCCGCGGCCAGCGCGGGGAAGGATCCTGCCAGCGTAAGGCCCGCAAGGGCCGCGATCAGCCGGATGTCTCGACGATGACGCATGGATGCCTCCTTTGCTGCATGGCGAGGAAGGATCGGACATACATGTCATTCCCTGTTTTTGATATTTTTATGTTTATTGATATTTAAGTCAACAAACCCCGTGGGCAAGCCATCCACAAATCCGCCCCACGCCTGCTTTTCCTTGCTATGATGGTTGCCATGGAAAGCCTCACGTCCCCCTCTACCGGCCAGTCCATCCTGCTGAGCGCCGGGCCGCGCGCCGGCAAGACGACGCTGCTCAGACGCTGGCGCGACGGCGCGACGGGGCCCGCCCAGTACCTCAAGATCACGGCCGAGGACCGGGTCTCGGGGTTCCTGGTCCGGCGTTTCCTCTCGGCCTGGCCCGAGATCGGCGCCCGGTACCGGGGCCTGCGCGAGGCGCTGCCCGAGACCACCTGGGGCGGTCTGCTGGGGCTTGCGATCGCCGAGACCCACCCCGACTTCTCGCTCTTCCTGGACGACTTTCACCTCGCGGAGGCCATGCCGGACGCGGCCGACTGGACGGCGCTCATCCGGCACTTTCCCGAGGGCGGTACCCTCGTGGTGGCCTCTCGCCACCTGTTGCCCGAGTTCGGGCGCCCGTCCTGCGAGCGGGTGGGCGCCGACGACCCGCGCTGGCACGAGGCCCCCGATCGATCCGACCTGATGTCGCTGCCGCCGGGAACATGCAACCGTCTGCTCGCGCTGCATGCGATCGGGGAAGGGACGCCCTGCGTCGAGGATGACGAGCTCGTCCGTCGCAACCTCGCCGTCAGGGAAGAGAGCGGGATGGTGCGCCTGCGCGAGGCCTGGCGGCCGATCGCCCGGGAGGCGCTCGCCTTCTGCGACGTGGCACCCGAGGTCTGGCGCTCGCTCGAGGGCGAGCTACGGGCCTTCCGGCTGCGCCACTGCGGCAGCCGCCACGAGGAAAACCTCCCGGACATCCTGGAGCGAATCCCGAGCGCCGTGCGCCGCGAGCGATCCGCGCTGATGGCCCTCGAGGGCCTGCTGTGCCAGCGCGCGCACCGCTTCGAGCAGGCCCGGGCCTGCCACCAGCGGGCCCTGGCCCTCGCCGAGACCCTCGAGGAGCGCCAGGAAGCCCTCCTCGGCCTGATGGACGCCGCCGCCCGCCTCAGGGACGAGGAAGCCTTCGCGGCCCTCCACGCCACGCTCCGGCGCGAGGCCCCCCCGGACGACCATGCCCTCGAGGCCCGGATGCTGTACAGCCTGGGGCGGTTCCACTGGTTCGGCGGCTGCGCGAACGAGGCGGCCGAGGCCATGAAGGCCATCCTGACCTGCCCGACCGAGGGCAACCGGCAAACCATCCATGCCCACGCGCAGGCCCTCGCCCACCTGGCGATCCACCAGCTCGAGTTCCAGCACGTCGCGCGCGCGCCCGGGTACGCCGAGCGCTACATCCACCTCTGCGAGGCCTACGGCTTCGACCGGAATCTGCTCCACGCCTACGGCCTCCCGCTGCTCGACATGATGCTGGACGAGGCGAACCCTCCTTCCCTCGGTAAGATCGTGGCCATGCCCCTCAAGGCCTTCCAGACCGCCCAGCCCGACGCCCTGTGCAGCTACCTGCTCATGTTCGGCATCCGCTCCCTCTCCACCGGGCGATACCATGCCGCCAAGCGCAACTTCGAGCTGGTCCTCACCTTCGCCGACTCGCGTCGCCGGGACGAGGCGCCCCTCGTCGCGCGCTACTGGCTCATGCTGGCCCACGGGGCGCTGAAGGAGACCGATCGGGTCCGCGATCACTACGAGGCCCTGTGCGCCGCACGGGGCCGAACCCACTTCATGGAGAACGTCCAGCTCGCCTGGATCAGGTCCCGGATCGGCGCGCTCGAGCTGGACGAGGCGGCGCGCCTGCTTGCGACGTTCCCATGGACCATCCCGGACAACCAGCGCCGAGCCGCCCTCTACCGGCACTGGATCGCTCACCGGCGCGGGCTCCCGGATGCCGCCGAGGCCGCCCTGGCGGTGGTGCAGAGCGAGGGCGGGGCCTTTCTCTGGCACAACGAGGCCCACCTGCTCCAGGAGCTCGGCCTGCGCGCCACCTCGCCCCTTTTCCACCTCTCGACCTTCGGGGAGACCACCTTCGGGCGCGCGGGGGCCGGCGATCTCCGCTGGCCGCGCAAGAAGGCGCTCTCGCTGCTGGCCCACCTGGCCCTCGCGCCGGACGGCATCGAACAACCCGACCTGATCGAGCGGCTGTACGAGGGATCCAGCACCTACGACCCCGCCTCGGCGCTCAACAAGCTGACCTACGACCTGCGCAAGGTCCTCGGCTCCGTCGAGGCCGACACCCTGCTGAGCATCAATCGCCGGACCTATCGCCTGGACTGGGATCGGGTCGCCCACTGCGACCTCCACGCCTTCGACGCCCTCGGCGCGAAAGGGGCGGCGCTCGAGGCCAGCGACCTCCACGAGCTGGCGGGCATCTTCTACTGGATGGCCCTCCAGGAGGCTCCCGGCGCCCTCTTCGAGGACCTGGATGACCCCGCCTTCGACGCGCCGCGCCGGGAATACGACGCGCGCCGCTCGCGCATGAATACCTTCGTGGAGGCCTACGTGTCGCCGCTGATCCCCCAGGCTCTCCTGGTCAACGCGCTCACCTTCGTCAACGGCCTATTCGCGGCCCTGGCTCCCGTGAGCACCTTGGCCGCGTGAGGCGAGCGATCGATCAGTGGTCGCAGCGCCTCGGCATCTTGGCCGACCAGGTCAGGGTGATCGCCGGCCCTGAGACCTGACCCATGCGCGTGGTCGCAAGGTAGCTCCCCGTCAGCGACAGGCGGTGGTTCTCCCCCAGGTCGAGCCCCAGGCTGACTCGCGGCTCGCCCGCGAAGAAGGCCCCGAAGTTCGAGAAGGCGAGCGTCGGGCTGGCGGTGACGATGCAGCCTCCGCCCAGGAGAACGCCGAGCCCGAGGCTGAAAGATCCCATGCCGAACTCCTTGCCGAACAAGAAGCCCCCCAGGGTCGTGGCATCCACGTTGCTCTGATCGCCGAGGTTCATGCCGCGGGCCATGGCGAAGCCGCCGCTCCAGCCGTCGTCGTTCACCTTTCGCATCTCGAGGCCCAGCATGGTGTAGACGCTGCCGTTCCCCCCCTGGTTGGCGAAGGCTCGAGCCGAGAGGCCCCACTGCTTCGTGAAAGGCTGCATCCGACAGGCCTCGCCGCCTCCTCCGCCGCCCATGTGATCGTGGGCGAGCGCGGGCAAGGCCGTCACCCCCAGCACCATCGTGCCGATCGCCAGGACTGAAGCATGCTTGATCATCTTGGCCTCCTTCGTGCGAGGGTTCCCTCCCCCAGGTTCTAGCGCGCCCCCACCCCGTGAAACAAGCGCCAAGCGGCCCCCGGAGCATGAGCTCCGGGGGCCGCTTGGCGTAGGGATGACTAGCGCTGCTTCGGGGAAGCCTTCCTGGCAGGCTCGATGGCGAACCAGACGTCCTCCGCGTACCGGCGTTCGCCGTTCTGGATGAAGTGGCTGACGATGAGGGTCTCACCGTCCTGGTTCTGAACCGCTTTGGGCTTGAGGCCGATCTCGGTGATGCCGAGGGAGGCCAGGGTTCGCAGCTCCTGCGGCTGCACGAGCGCATCGCGGTTGCCGTCGATCCAAACCTTGAGATCCTTGAGCTCGTCGCCCTTGGCGGTCTCGCGCTCGAAGGCCTCGGCCGGGATCCCCCCGAGGCCGGCGCTCGCTGACTGGATGCCCACGGTGTGGCGCACCAGCTTCTCGTAGCCGTGTTCGTAGCCGATCGCATCGCCGAACAGCTTGCGGCCGTCGATCGCGCCGCTGGCCTGGGCGGCCTTGGTCACCTCGCCGTTGCGGTCGTAGACGAGGAAGCCATCCCCGTCGCCGTTGAGCCACTCGAAGCGTTCGCGCGTGCCCACGGCACGCAGGTCGAAGAGGACCGATCCGGCCTCGACGAACGTGTTCTTGGCATTGCGGACCACGGCCGAGCTCTTGCCCGTGACGCCGATCCTGCCGTCGTGGTTCAGATCGAGCACGATGGGCGAGGAGGTATCGACCCCCAGGGCGTAGACCTTCTTGAGCTGGGCCCAGATGGCGTCCTTGGTCGCCGGAATCGTGTAGGCGTGCGACGTCCCCAGGGCGAGGTGGTTACCCGTGATCGTCGCGACGGGGAAGGGATAGCCCTTGGAGGCCAGGTCGTAGAGGTTCGCCAGGCGGCTGACCTCGATGAAGGACGAGGTCGTGTTCGGGAGGGGGTTGCCCGGGAACATCACGGAGTCGGGCGGCGAGTAGATGGCCTTGTCGAGGCGATCGGCCAGCCACTTGCGCTTGTCGTTGCCGCCGTCGTCGTTCCAGACGGGGCCGAGGTACTTGTCGATCATCTTGGAGTCGATGTACTTGGGGCGCGAGGTGTAGCCGGGCGACTGATACCAGTTGTTGTCGTCGAGCAAGTCCTTCATCTTCTCCAGGTCGGCCTTGACCTGGGCGATGGTCAGCTCACCCTTGTTGAGCTTGTCGATGATGGCCGAGAAGTCGCCCGGCATGCCGCCGAAGAGGTCCTTGTAGAGGTTCTGGAACTGCTCGGCGAGCTCCACGTAGGTGTAGGTGTACTCGACGTACTCGTGCACGGCACCCTTCATCCCGTCCCGGACCTCGGGGGTCCTCGTGGTCGGGCCGGTCATGGTCTTGGTGGCGGCAGATACGGGGCCGGCCAGCAGGGTGACGCTCAGGGCCAGAGACAGGGCGGATACCAACCTGTTGAGTCTCATACGGTCTCCTTTGTCATGGAAGTTACCAACAAGCAATAGTTAGTAGAATTATTCCCGGCATCGCGGGGAATGGGCAGCCCGTTATGTTTTGGATATGTTTCAGGAGCACCAAATCTTCTTTAAGTCCATCCCCTGATCATCGCAAGGCACATCACCGGCGATGGGGCGTCCCCGGAGGGCGGCGTCACCTACCGCACCGAGATCTTCACGTCCCGGGCCCCGGCACCTGAGTGCCGGGGCCCGGGAGCGAGGAGCTGGCGAGAGCTACTTCTTTTCCTTCTCGTCCGTGTCGACGGCGAACCAGACGTCCTCGGCGAGCTTTCGCTTGCCGTCCTGGAGGTAGCTGGACTGGATGAGGGTCTCGCCCATGGCGTTCTTGACCTTCTTGGGGAAGACCTCGACCTCGGTGATGCCCAGCGAGGAGAGGGTCAACAGCTCGCCTGGCTGCACCTTGGCGTCGCGGTTGCGGTCCACCCATGCCTTGAGGCCCTCCAGCGAGGAGCCGCGAAGCGCCGTCTGGAAGACGGGCTTTTCCTTGCCGGCCGAGGCGAAGCGATTGTGCTCCATCAGGATCATGGCGAGCTTGATGTAGCCGTTCTCGAAGCCGCCCGCGTTGCCGAAGAGGAGCTTGCCGGTGATGACCCCGTCGCCCTGAGCCGCCTTGGTGACCTCGCCCTTGCGGTCGTCGACCAACAGGGCGTCGTTCTCCTGGTTCATCCACTCGGTCCGGATCTGCCGGCCGTCGGCCAGGAGGTCGAACAGCACCGAGCCCTCGCGGATGAAGGTGTTGAGGTCGTGGCGGACCTGGGCCGTCGAGCGGCCGGTGGTGCCGATGTGGTTGTTGCCGCTGAGGTCCAGGGCGATGGGAGAGGCCGTCGAGGCGGCCGTCTTGTAGATCGCCTGGGCCGCCGCACGCAGCTGGGCCGAGGTGACGTCCTTCATGTCGATCTTGTAGGCCTGCCCCCAGACCTCGGAGTACCACTCGTAGATGGCTCGCTGCGTCTGGTCGGCGTTGGACCCCGCCTTGACCAGGCTCAGGATGTCGGACCAGCTCCCGCCGGCGGCGTTGCGATCGCGATCGGTGAGGGGTGCGAAGTAGGGCGAGGTGTAGCTCGCCATGTTGGGGTTCATGTAGTGGGTGAAGACGCCCTGGATGTCGAAGCGGCCGCTCGGCAGGATGCCCATGTCCATCAGCTCGGAGAGACGCAGCAGGCGCGAGGCCTGGCCCATAATGGAGAGGCCGTCGCCACCTTGGCCCTCAACGTTCTGGGCGGGCACCCCGGCGTTGATCCAGGCCTGATAAAGCGTGGCCTTGTCCGCAGTCCCGGAAACCCCGTCAATCCAGCCGCCAGAGAGGCCGAATGCCGCTCGCAGCTTATCCGGCTCGATGTCGCGCGAGTGCCACTCCTTGGCCCAGTCGGGGTTGCTGGCAAGCAAGCCCTTGGACTCGCGCAGCATGGCGGTGACCTGGTCGAAGGTCAGCTGGCCGCCCTGGATCTTGGGGATCAGAGCGCTGAAAGCCTCGTTGCTCCAGTCGCCGCCGAGCTCCTTGGTGTAGAGATCCTTGAGGCGGTCGGCGATGCTCTCGTAGGTGTACTCGACGTACTCGTGCCAGCTGCCCTTGACCCCGTCGCGCGTCTCCGGGGTCTTCGTGGCCGGGCCCGTCATGACCTTGGTGGCAGCCGAGGCGGGGCCGGCAAGCACGGCGACGCTCAGGGCCAGGGAGAGGGCGGGAACCAACCGGTTGAGATGCATAGGGGGATCTCCTTTTCTTCGAAGGAAGTTACCAGCAAGTGAGACTTACCCGAGTCATTCCCTGAAATCGGGCGTTATTCGAGCCATTTTGTTTCGGAATTATTTCGAAACCGCCAAATCTTCTTAAAGTCCATCCACGAACCGTCGCTCGCTGGGTACATTGCCGAGCAGGGGGAGTCTCTCGACATCCTCATCGACCCACCTGCGCCGCATCGAAAAGGAGCAGCTATGAAGACCACATGGCTTACCCGGGCCCTCACCCTCGGGCTCACCGCTGGCATTCTCACCGCCCCCACCCTCGCCCTGGCGGCGACCAAGACCATGAACGGCCCCACGACCAAGAGCCCCGAGGCCCGGGACGGGGTCAAGGGCAACGTCTTCGAGTACGTCGAGTACACCTACGAGGACGTGGCCTCGCGGGTCAACGCCCTCGCCGCCGGCTCGGGCCTCACGGCCGCCGATATCCAGGCCGTCACCCTGCTCGTCTCCCAGAACCCCGGCATGACCGACGCGCAGATCCAGGCCGAGATCAACCGGATCAAGGCGAGCAAGAGCGTCGATGGCATCATCAGCCAGTTCGTCTCCCAGTACCTCGGCCAGATGAGGAGCGTCAGCACCTACAGCCAGGCGGGTGCGCTCTCCTTCATGCTCGCCCAGAAACTCGTGGCCACGGGCGCCTTCTCGGGAGGCAACATGTACTTCGATGGCGGGTGGTGGTACGGTTCCGCTCACAACTGGGCCACCACCACCGGCAGGGGCTGGCCGCTCGAGGCTGCCATGATCCACAGCCCCGAATTCGCCGCCGCCGGCACGAGCCTCAACGCGCAGGCCCTCCTCAAGGCATGGGACATTGTCACCGCCTACACCGGCACGAGCCTCGGAGACCCGCTGGTCCTCGACCTGAACGGCAACGGCACGATCGAGGTCACCGGCAAGAGCGCCGCCAAGTTCCGCAACAAGGACAACATGACCTTCGTCCCCCAGGGGGCGGTCATGTTCGACCTCTACGGCACCGGCAAGCCGGTGCTCTCCGAGTGGGTCAAGGGCGGCGACGGCATCCTGGTCGACAACCGCAAGGGCAAGGCCCTCGACCTGGTCAAGCAGGGCAAGCCCCTCTCCATCGCGAACCTGTTCGGCGACGACGGCGGCAACTTCAGCGGCTTCGTCAAGCTCGCCCGCGAGTTCGACCCCAACGCCAAGCTGGCCTCGACCACCGGCGGGATCTCGGCCAACCTGGGCACCCTCAAGGGCAAGACCCTCGACGACATGCTCGTCTGGATCGACGACGGCGACGGCAAGGCGACCGCCAAGGAGCTTCACAAGCTCTCGGCGCTCGGCATCACCGAGATCAAGCTGCCCGCGCACTTCGTCCAGAACGAGGCGAACGAGTACCTGGAGCGCGCGACCTTCACCCGCAAGGGCAAGGAGTTCGGCATCCAGGAGGTCTGGTTCGCTACCGAAAAGAGCAAGTAGGCCCGTCGCTCGCTCTTGCCCGCCCCGGTTCCACCGGGGCGGGCGTTTTTTTCGGCCGAAGCCCGGTTTGTGGATGAACTGTCCAGGTAAGGAGCGAAGCAGGCAGGGAACGGTTGGCGTAGGCAGCTTTCGAAGCCGCCTGCGCCGCCGCTCCGGACGTTCCGGGGGAACGGAATGGCTGTAGGCGGGCGTTGGAAAGGACGTACCATGCAAAACAGATGGATGACGCGCGCACTCACCCTCAGCCTGACGGTTGGTATCCTCACGGCCCCCACCCTCGCCCTGGCGGCGACCAAGACCATGACCGGCCCCACCACCAAGAGCCCCGAGACCCGTGACGGGATCAAGGGCAGCGTTCACGAGTTCGTCGAGTACACCTACCAGAGCATCGCCGACCGGATCGCGAACCTCCCCGGCGCCTCCCAGCTCTCGCCCGCGGACCTCCAGGCCCTGGCCGATCGCTTCAAGGGCCAGAACCCGACCGACGCGCAGTTGCAGGCGGCCATCAACGACATCCTCGCCCAGAAGGCGCTCGCCGCGCTTTCCGGTCGCCTCGACGCGGTCTGGAGCGCCATGGGGGGCGGCGGCTGGGGCGTCAGCAAGGCAGCGGTGCTCGAGTTCCTGAAGAGCAACCCGAACGCCACCGACCAGCAGATCCGCAACGTCATCACCACCATGCGCGACTGGGAGTACAGCTACGACAACCGCACCTCGTGGCCGCCCGGCTACCAGTCGACCCTGGCCAACGACCTGGCCCCCAGGCTCGCCTCCGCCCTCGGCATAAGCACCAACCAGGCGGCTTACAACGCGGCCTACTCGGTCTTCGCCAACCGGGGCTTCAACTACAACGACCCGCTGGTGCTCGATCTCAACGACAACGGCAAGATCGACGTCACGGGCAAGAGCTCGGCCAAGTACCGCAGCAAGGAGAACATGGCCTTCGTCCCCGACGGCGCGGTCAAGTTCGACATCCGCGGCGCCGGCACGCCGATCCTCACCGAGTGGGTCAAGGGCGGGGACGGCATCCTGGTCGACAACCGCAAGAACGCGGCCCGCGAGCTGCTCAAGCAGGGCAAGAGCTTCACCGTCGCCAACCTGTTCGGCGACGACGGAGGCAACTTCAGCGGGTTCCAGAAGCTCGCCCGCGTCATCGACCGCGAGGCCCAGTTCGCGAGCGGCGACGGCCCGAGCCGCCTCAAGGGCCAGAGCCTGATCTCGGGAGCCGAGCTGGACGATCTGCTCGTCTGGGTCGACAACGGCGACGGCGTGGCCAAGGACGGCGAGCTCTTCACCCTCCAGTCGCTCGGCATCACCGAGCTCAAGCTGCCCGCGCGCGTCGTCCAGAACGAGGCGAGCGAGTACCTGGAGCAGGCGACCTTCACCCGCAAGGGCAAGCAGGCGCTCATGCAGGAAGTCTGGTTCGCCGGCGACGACCAGAAGTAGCCCTCGCCCTCGCCCCTCCCGCCGGCCCATCCGCCCCCGGGAGGGGCGATTGTTTTGGATTTGTTAGAAGTCCACGAAATCTTTGGTAAGTCTCGCCGAAACCCTAGGTTGATGGGTACATTGGGAGGGGCAACACGCCCCGACGCACTTTGATAAAGAGGGATCTGTTCCCTTGTCATAAACAGGTGTTTTGGCACAACACGTAGGCGAGTCACCCTCGCAAAAGGAGCACCTATGAAGACAAAATGGTTGAACCGAGCCCTCACGCTCGGACTTTCCGTTGGTATTCTCACCGCCCCCACCCTCGCGCAGGCAGCGCAGCAGAAGGTCGTTAACGGCCCCACCACCTTCGAGCGCGGCGTCCAGAACGGACAGTCGGGCACCTTCGTCAAGTACATCGAGTACACCTACGAGAGCCTCGCCGACCGCCTCGCGGTCCTCGGCGCGGGCTCGGGCCTGAGCGCGGCGGACTTCGACGCGATCGCGGCCGGCTTCGGCACCACCGCCAACGTCTCGGACGCCGAGCTGCTCGCCAAGATCAACCAGGTCAAGGCCAGCCGCGACGTCAATGCGGTCACCGCCGCCTGGTACTCCCAGTACGCCAGCCAAATCCGGGGCGTCAGCACCTACAGCCAGGCGGGCGCCGTAGCCCTCGCGCTGGCCAAGGCCCTGGTCGCCACCGGCCAGTTCGGCGCCCCGATGATCAACGTCAACGACGGCGCCGCCTACCAGGCCTGGGGCGCCGCCCAGCGCGGCTGGCCCCTCCAGGCCGCGGCCATCCACGGCCCCGAGTACGTCGGCAACACCGGCAACATCAGCCAGGCGGCCCTGCTCAAGGCCTGGGACACGGTCATGTCCTACACCGGGACGAGCCTCGGCGACCCGCTGGTCCTCGACCTGAACGGCAACGGCAAGATCGAGGTCACCGGCAAGAGCGCCGCCAAGTTCCGCGCCAAGACCAACATGGCCTTCGTCCCCCAGGGCGCGGTCAAGTTCGACCTCTACGGCACCGGCAAGCCGGTGCTCTCCGAGTGGGTCAAGGGCGGCGACGGCATCCTGGTCGACAACCGCAAGGGCAAGGCCCTCGGCCTGGTCAACAAGGGCAAGCCCCTCACCATCGCGAACCTGTTCGGCGACGACGGCGGCCACTTCAGCGGCTTCATGAAGCTCGCCCGCGAGTTCGATCCCAACGCCAAGCTGGCCTCGGCCACCGGCGGGATCTCGGCCAACCTGGGCATCCTCAAGGGCAAGACCCTCGACGACATGCTCGTCTGGATCGACAACGGCGACGGCAAGGCGACCGCCAAGGAGCTTCACAAGCTCTCGGCCCTCGGCATCACCGAGATCAGGCTGCCCGCGCGCTTCGTCCAGAACGAGGCGGGCGAGTACCTGGAGCGCGCGACCTTCACCCGCAAGGGCCAGGAGTTCGGCATCCAGGAGGTCTGGTTCGCCACCGAAAAGAACAAGTAGCCGCACTATTCGGCTGTTCCACCCTCGGCCTGCCCCCCTGCTGCGGGGGCAGGCAATGGAACGAAGGAGCTAGAGATGAATCAGAAATGGCTGTTGAGAGTCGTCGCCGGGAGCACCCTGGCCTCGACCTTGCTGGTAGCGCCCCTCTCGGCACTCGCGGCGGTCCCCGACCGCGTCGAATTCAACCAGACCATGACCCGCACCACCGAAGGCGGCCGCACCGGCTACCGCGTCGACATCACCGACCGGGTCTTCCGCTGGGTGCCCCACACCTCCGAGCGAGTCAGCGCGATCGGCTCGGGCTCGGGCCTGTCGGCGGCTGACCTGGATGCGATCACCGCCTGGTTCAAGAGCCAGGGCATCGACCCCACCGACGACCAGATCCGCGCCAAGATCGCAGAGGTCAAGCAGCAGAAGTCGATCGACGGCATCCTCGCCAACTGGCAGAACACCACCGGCACCTCGCGCATCAGCACCTACAGCCAGGCGGGCGCCACCGCGCTGGCCCTGGCCGAGGCCCTGATGAAGACCGGCCAGTTCGGCGCCCCGAACGTCAACGTCGGCAACCACGACGAGTTCATGAACTACGCCTACAACGTCGCCAACCGCGGCTGGCCCATGCAAGCGGCGGCCATCCACAGCAACGAGTACGCCGGCGGCAACCGCACCGTCAGCCAGGCCGCCTTCAACCGGGCCTGGGACCTGGTCATGAGCAACGCAGCCGCCCATGGCTGGAGCCTCAGTGACCCGCTGGTGCTGGACCTGAACGGCAACGGCAAGATCGACGTCACCGGCAAGAGCGCCGCCAAGTTCCGCTCCAAGGACAACCAGACCTTCGTGGCCAACGGCTCGGTCATGTTCGACCTCAAGGGCACCGGCAAGGAGATCCGCACCGAGTGGATCGGCAAGGGCGACGGCATCCTGGTCGACAACCGCAAGGGCAAGGCCCTCGGCCTGGTCAACAAGGGCAAGAACCTCACCATCGCGAACCTGTTCGGCGACGACGGCGGCCACTTCAGCGGCTTCGTCAAGCTCGCCCGCGAGTTCGACCCCAACGCCAAGCTGGCCTCGGCCACCGGCGCGGTCCCGGCGGACCTGGGCGTCCTCAAGGGGAAGGCCCTCGACGACATGCTCGTCTGGATCGACGACGGCGACGGCAAGGCGACCGCCAAGGAGCTTCACAAGCTCTCGGCCCTCGGCATCACCGAGGTCAAGCTGCCCGCGCGCTTCGTCCAGAACGAGGCGGGCGAGTACCTCGAGCGCGCGACCTTCACGCGGAACGGCAAGGAATTCGGCGTCCAGGAAGTCTGGTTCGCCACCGAGGAAAACAAGTAGCCTTGCCGCCGGCCTCGCCGGAGCGCAGCTGAAGATTGAGAGGAGTCCATCATCATGAGAATGAATAAGCTCTACAAGGCGATGTTCGCGCTCGCGGCCACCGGCACCCTGTTGCCGGTCGCCCCGGCGCTCGCCGCCGCCCCCGATCCCGGCCCCGGCTGGGTTCTCACGAGCCAGAAGACCGTTCGCAACTGGGTGCCCGAGGCCGGCGCCGGCTGGGTGCTGGTCGGCCAGCGCCCGGTGACCGAGTTCGTCCCCGATCCCGTCTCGTCCCCCCTGCCCGCGGGAGCCAACGGCGCCGGCCACTGGGAGATGCTCTCGTTCCGGGACCGCAACTACTTCGTGGCCGACTCGGCCATCACCCGCAAGCTGGTAGCGTCCAACACCGCCGAGCAGTACGTCAGCGCGGGCACCCAGCGCTTCGACGCCGAGCGCCAGGTGGTCTCGAAGACTCCCCGCGAGGTCCGCACCGACCTCAAGAACCCCTCGAAGGAGACCCTCAACAACGGCATCTACGAGGTCTTCAAGCTGGTCAAGATCGACACCTGGAACGATGTCCAGTACCAGAGCCCCGTCTTCAACATGAAGCAGAAGCAGTACCAGATCAGCAACTTCTACCAGTTCCAGTGGTCGGACGGCATCTACGGAACCCTGATGAGCGAGGCGGACCCCAAGGTCGACGTCGGCCCCTGGACCAACACCGGCGCCACCGAGCGGAACGGCCTGGCCCGCTACGACCTCTGGGATCAGCTGGTCAAGGAGAACTCCGCCACCGTCTCGAAGGACCTCTTGCTCGCCCGCGTTCCCCTCTCGCTGGCCTCCAACGAGGCGGCCAAGGCCAAGAGCGCGACCTTCCTCTCGGATAGCGGCAGTGGCGGCAGCGCCACCTCGGTGGCCGGCTCGCAGAAGCGCGCCGCCTTCAAGGCGGACGAGGCCGTCGTCTCGGAGATCAAGCAACCCACCTCCGCAGGCACCAGCGGCCACGATCTCAACCTGCCCGGCTCGAGCAACGCCAACGCGCTGCCCAAGGCCACCCCGGCCCCGGCCATCCCGGAGCCGACCCCGATCCGCGTCGTCGTCCCGACCCCGACCCCTGTCATCCTCGCGACCCCTGCCCCTGTCGTCGCCAACGACAACAACAAGGACAAGGACAAGGACAAGGACAAGGACAAGGACAAGGACAAGTTCTCGATGGAGGACTGGATCGGCACCTGGAAGAGCAAGGGCCAGACCGGCAACCCCTACGACTACCAGGTCGTCGTCCAGAAGTACAACAGCAAGAACATCAAGTACACCTTCGACAGCTGGTTCAGGGCGGACGCCTTCGACAACCTGCCCCCGACGGACTTCTCGACGAACGGCGCCTTCGCCGACGACAAGAAGACCGCGTACCAGGACTCCGAGGGTACGGTCAACTGCAACCTGAAGCTGATCCGCGAAAACGGGCAGCTCAAGATGACCGGCACGGTCACGCTGCGCCAGATTGACTGGTGGGGCAGGGTGACCAAGTCCAAGACCTACAACGTCAACCTGACCAAGTAACACCGCATAAAGCAAGAGGGGCACCCGGATGGGTGCCCCTCTTGCTTTATGCGGACGGCGGCGCGAAGTGGATCGCCTCGATCCCCGCGCGCGCCAGGTAGGCCAGACCCCGCTTGTCGCGGTAAGCGGCCTCGCCGTAGTAGACCTTGCGGATGCCGCCCTTGTTGACGATGCGCTTGGCGCACATCAGGCAGGGCTCGATGGTCACGAACAGGACCTTTGGCCCTTCGTAGTTGCAGAAGAGCAGGGCGTTCTCCTCGGCGTGGAGGTGCTCGCAGGCTCCGGGGACCTTGCCCTCGTGGGCGCAGCCGTTGTCGCCCATCCCGACGCCGCCGCCGTTGTAGCCGTGGCCGACGGTGCGGCGCAGGTCGTCGGTGGTGACCACCGCCCCGACCCGGGCGCGCGAGCAGGTGGAATGCTCGGCCCACATGAAGGCGAGGCGCATGTAGGTGGCTTCGGGAGTCGGGCGCCCGTCGGGCCGGGTCCAGGCTGCTGGCTTGCTTGAATTCGTCATGTCTCGATTCTAGCACCCTCACGTTGCTCACGGATGTCGAGGCCCCGAGAGGGGTATAAGCAGGTAAGCTAGCCCCGTCACCGCTGCCGCCCCACCGAGGTCCAAATGGCGCCCGTCCGGCTTCGCCTCATCTCGAGGCATTTTACGACCGATGGCCGCCTAGAGCGGCCTAACGGAACTGTTTTGTTGGGCGCTCTTGCCTCCCTCTGCGCGCTCATCGTGACGGGCTGCGGGCTGGAGCTCATCTCGACGGTGGGGCGGCTCGGCTCGAGCGGCGCCGCGGGCGCCCTGCCCAGCTGGCCCGTGGAGATGAAGGTCGGCCTCGGCGAGGCGAGCCTCGCGGTTTCGAAGCTGGCCGAGTCGTCCGCGGACCTGCCCCTGACCGAGGAGGCGGACCACACCTACTCCCTGCGCCCGGATCCCAAGGAGATCCCCGCCTTCCGGATCGCGGAATCGCTGACGGTGCCGGCCACCTCCTCGGTGCTCCCCGACACCTCGGCCCCCATGCCCTCGCTCGATCCCGGCCCCCTGGCGGGGCCCGGGCTGAGCCTGGCGAGCCTCAACCTGCCGATCGCCTACGGGCCGGAGGAGCCCGACCTGGCCCTGCCCGTGGACCAGGCCTTCACCCCGAAGGACCAGAGCGAGGCGGTGAGCCTGGGCGACCTGCGGGGCGGCAAGCTCGACGCGGGCTCGAGCGTCACCCTCGCGGTCACGAGCGACCTCGGCGGAGCCGACCGGGACAAGGTCGAGCTCGCGCTGCACGACCTCACGATCGCAAGCGAGGGGGTCGTCCTCAACCGGACATGGCGCGCCGCCAACCCGAGCGCGTCCCTGGGCCACGGCGCCACCATCGTCGTGCAGCTCGACGAGGGAAAGGTGATCAGGAACTCCCTGACGATCTCCTTCGGGTCGAGAGGAACCCTCAGGGCGGGCCTGCGCATCCGGGAGCTGGACGATTCCCAGCACCTCGCGACCACCCTTCGCTCCACTCTCAAGATCAAGGAGATCTCGCTGCCGGCCCAGGCGCTCCCCAGCTCGACCCAGAGCATCGGGGCCCTGAGGGTCCCGGAGAGCCCGGAGCTTCACTCCATCTCGGACGTCACGATCGCGAGCGGCTCGCTCGCCCTGACGGTGACCAACGGCTTCGGCCTGAACGCGCGCCTGAACCTCGACATGACGGGCATCAAGGACGCGCAGGGGCTCCCCCTGGCCTTCACGGCCGAGATCCCGGCGGGCCCGCCCTCGCAGAGCCGGCACGTCATCCCCCTCGCCGGCGCGAGCCTGACGGGTGAGCCTCTTTCCGTGAGCGTGTCGGGCTTCACCTACGACACGGAGGCCGGCGTGGATCGCCTGCCTGTCGGCCTCGGGCCCCTCCCGGGAGGGATGGCGCCGTTCAGCGCCGCACCGACCATGGGGGCGCGGGTCGAGGTGAGCGAGCTTGTGATCGACAGCGTCAAGGCGGTCGTCAAGAAGACCCTCACCGTGGCCACCTCCTCCACCCCCGTCGCGCTGCCGGAAGGGTTCACGCGCGCGGGGATCGCCCTGAAGCGCGTCAGCCTCGCGCTCAGCCTCGACAACCGCAGCCACCTCTCGGGGGCCATCACTCCCACCATCAGCGCCGTGCTCAAGGACGGCTCCACCCGCGCGCTCGACTACCGGGGCGATCGCTCCTTTGCCCCTTCCGAGACGCGCGGCATCACCCGCACCACGGTCCTCGACATCAACGAGGGCAACTCCAACCTGGCGGATCTCCTGAACGCCGGGGTCACTTCCTTGATCTCCGGGGCCGAGGTCGCCATCGACACCCGGGGGGTGGCGGTCCCCCTGACCCGCGACGACCAGGTCTCGGGCAAGGTTTCGATCGCCGTTCCCCTGAGCCTGGTCTTCAAGGAGATGGGACCGGGCAAGGCGAATCCCGCCTACGACATCACGCCCGCCACCCCCCTGACCCTGGACGCGGGAACCAAGGAGCGCCTCGCCCAGGGCCAGATCGAGCGGCTTGCGATCGCCGCCGAGGTGGACAACGGCCTGCGCATCCCGCTCGACATCAACTTGCTGTTCAGCAAACAAGATGACCCCTTCAACGACCCGGCCCCGCTGGTCCGCACCCTGTCGCTGGGGGACGGCACCGCGACGGCGCGCTCGCTCATCGACTTCTCGACCGCCGACATCCCCTTCTTCAAGGACGCCAGGACGGTGGGGCTGAGGCTGACCTCGCCGGGCACCAACGGCCAGCCGGTTGCGATGAAGAGCACCGACGCGCTGCGCGTGCGCCTGGTCGCCATGATCAAGGCGCGGGTCTCCGCCAAGGCCTTCGGGCAGTAGGCGCCAAAGAGCACCCGACAAAACCAGGCATGTTACGGCACGTTGAAGCGCCTCACCACGTGGTTGTCCCGCTCGGCCACGAAGAGGCCCTCGGAGGGCGTGTAGGCCAGGCCGAAGGGGGTGCGCATGGCGGCAAGGAAAGGGCTGTACCCGTCTCCCGAGTAGCCTGTCTCGCCCGTGCCCGCAAGAGTGGCGATGGTGCCGTCGGCCTTGATGGCCCGGACCCGGTGGTTGCCGCTGTCGGCGATGAAGACGCTGCCCTGGTTGTTCGCCGCGACCCCGCTCGGGAAGCTCAGCCAGGCCTCCTCGGAGGGGCCGCCGTCGCCGCCGAAGCCCGGGAGTCCGACCCCGGCGAGAGTGGTGACGATGCCGTCCGGGGCGATCTTGCGGATGCGGTGGTTGCCCATGTCGGCCACGTAGATGTTGTCCTGGGCGTCGATCGCGATGTCGCTCGGCTTGTTGAAGCGGGCCTGGAGGCGAGGCCCGTTGTCGCCCCCGAAGGCGGCCTGGCCGGTGCCCGCGTAGACCGAGACCTGCCAGCTGTGGTTGCCGTCCAGCTTGAGGATACGGTTGGCGTCCATCTCCGCCACGAAGAGGTTGCCCTGCGAGTCGATGGCCATGCCGGCGGGCCCGTCGAGCCGGGCGTCCAGGCCGGGGATGGCCTCGGCGCCGGTGACCAGCGGCTCTCTGCCGCGCCCCACGATGGTGATGAGGAAGTTGTTGATGTCGATGCAGCGGATCGCGCCGTTGCCCCGGTCCGAGAAGAAGATCAGGCCCGTGGCGTCGTCCGAGACGATCTTGTAGGGCGCGTCGAGCTGCAGGTCGCTCAGGTTGCGCCCGTCCCCGTTGAAGCCGGGCTCGCCCGTCCCCACGAAGGTGAAGAGCTGCCCGTCGTAGGTGAGCTTGCGGATGCGGTTGTTACCCGAATCCGCGATGAGCAGGTCTCCGCGGTTGATGGCGAGGCCCGTGGGGGCGTGGAGCATGGAATCGGCCGGCACCTGGGGGTTCTCGGAGAAACCCGCCTCGCCCGTGCCGACCACGGTCTGGATGGCAAGGTCCCGATCGCCCGCGAGCGGGGTCGGCGTGGGGGCCGGGGTCGCGCCCGGCCGCAGGGTGGGGGAAGCGACGAGGGGTTGCCTGGCGAGCGGCCGCGCCGGGCTCGCGGGGCCGCTCGCCGAGCAGGCCGCGAGGGCGAAGGCGAGAAGAGGCAGCAGGCGTCTTGTGTCGCCGAGCACGGGGCTCACCTCAGGATGCGAATGCGCGCGTTGTCGATGTCCGCGACGACGATGGCGCCGTCGGGAGAAAGCGCGATGTCTCCCGGGCGCCGGAACTGGACGGCCCCCGTGCCGTCGGCGAAGCCGGGCCAGTTGTTGCCCGCCACGGTGCGGATGCGGCCGTCCTGGCCGATCTCGCGGACCGAGTGGTTGTAGGTGTCGGCGACGAGCACCCGGCCCGACGCGTCGGCCGCGAGGCCCATGGGGAAGTTGAGGCGCGAGTGGGCCGCGTCGCCGTCGGTGTAGCCCAGGATCCCGTTGCCCGCGATGGTCTTGACCGTCCGATCCGGGGCGATCCTCCTGATGCGCAGGTTCCCGAAGTCGGCCACGTAGAGGTTGCCCGCCCCGTCGAAGGCGAGCTTGCGCGGCAGGTTGAAGTAGGCCCGGGTGCCCGGGCCGTCGGCGAAGCCCCGGCCCTCGTTGCCCGCGTAGCGCGTCACGACGCCCTGGGGGGTCACCCTGTCGATCCAGTAGGTGCTGGACAGGTAGAGGTTGGAGGAGGCGTCGATCGCGATGCCGAAGAGCTCGACGGGATCGTAGGGGCTGCCGTCGGGGTTCCTGAGCGAGAGGGTCGAGACCTGGCCGGCGGGCGAGACCCTGCGCACGGCGTCGAAGTCGGCGACGTACAGGTCGCCGTTCGGGGCGATCGCGGCGTCCTTGGGGCCCATGAACTGGGCCTGCCTTCCCAGCCCGTCGGCACGCCCCGGCTGATCGCTCAGGCCCCCCGCCAGGGTCGAGACCTGGCCGCCGGGGGTGATCTTGCGGATCCGGTAGGCGTAGGGCTCCGTCACGTAGAGGGTGCCGTCCGAGGCCACGCACAGCCCTTCCGGGGCCGCGAAGGTGGCGCCGGCGCCCGCCCCGTCCTCTCCCCCCTGCACCCCGGTGCCGGCGAGGGTCGAGGCCACGACGTTGGCGCGGGCCTGCTCGATGGAGGGCGCGGCCGAGACCTCGCCGGGGGTGTACTCGGCGGTCACCTCGTGGGGGATGTCGTCGGGCCCGGGGCCGGTGGTGCCCGCGGGGCCCCCGCCGCCGCAAGCGGCCAGGGCAAGGGCCATGCTGCCGGCCAGGGCCGTGCGGATCCAGGTCTTCATGCCGTCCCTCCTGAAGTCGAGCGCTCAAGGGTCGCTCCGGATCGTACGGCGCGCGGATGGCCCGCAGGTGACCCGACGGTTACGGCGGGATGAAGAAAGCCTCGCTCGTATTTTTCTTTGACTCCGGGCGTCGGAAAAAAGGGCTCAAGCCTTCGTTCATTCGAACGTAACGCAAGGGCCACCTCGGCGCAAGACAGGGGGGGTATGGTGCCGGGGATACAGGAGGTTCCGGCCATGGGCATGACCCCTTTCAGATTCGCGATCGCTGTTTGCTGCGGCTTGGCCGCATCGAGCGTGCTGTACGTCTCGCAGAAGGCGGACGGCAGCACCCTCGCCGAGGTCGCACCCGCAAGCATCCAGACATCCAGCCCCAGCGCGGGCGTCGCGGCGGCCCCACCCCATCCGGCCCTCGCGGCGAGCGCCTCGCTCGCCAGCACCCCCCCGCTCACCGCGAGCGTCTCGGCGGTGCCAAAGCCTGCTCCTCAGCCCCCGGCGACCCGCTCGGCCGCCGTCAGGCCGCTGCCTGCCGCGAGCGCGAGCCACCCCGCTCCCCCCAATCCCACCGCCGCCGCGAAGCCCCCCCTCGGCCCGAAGGCCGTACCCGCAAAGGCACCGACCGCCGCACTCGCCCCACCCGAGGCCACCACCCGGCAAGCGGCGAAGCACGCGCCTGGCAAGCAAGCCGAGCCGGTGCCCAAGCGCATCATCATCCGTCACTCGCAGCCCGGGGACGTGGTCTTCACCATGCAAGGCGAGGAGCTCCAGGTCGAGTTCCGCCAGGCCCCGTCGCCCAAACGCCAAGGAGGCCGCTCATGACCAAGCCCCTGCGCACGCTGCTCATCGCCGACGACGGCACCCGGGACCGCCACCGGACGGACATCCGCGGCCTCGAGGGCTGCGACCTGATCGGCGAGGTCCACGAGGGCGAGGCGGGGATCCACTTCGCCTCGCTGTGCCAGCCCGACCTGGTCCTGGTCGGAATGAGCGACCAGACCCTCGACACCGCGCGCAGGCTCCAGGCGGTCGCGCCCTGGGCCCGGCTGGTGGCCCTCGGCACCCCCGAGGACGAGGGGGGCCGGCTCGCCCTGATGCAGGCCGGGGTGAGCGACTTCGTGAGCACGAGCGAGCGCGCCTCGCTCATCCAGCTCCTCGAGCGGCTCGCCGCCCCCGACACCGTCCCCGATGGGCTGAACGACGGTGCGACCCCGGGCAAGATCATCACCTGCTACGGCCCCAAGGGGGGCGCGGGCCGCTCGACCCTCGCGGTCAACCTCGCGATCGCCCTCTTCCGCACCACCGGCCGCGAGACCCTCCTGGTGGACGGCGCCCTCCACCACGGCGACCTGGACCTCTTCCTCAACCTCCAGCCCCAGCAGGGGATCGCCTCGGTGCTCGCGGGCAGCCGCCTCGAGGGGGCGCTCTGCCCCCATCCGAGCGGCATCAAGCTGCTGGGGTGGACCAAGGGCGATCACGACCAATCCCCCGACAAGCTGCGCAGCCTCCTGCACCTGCTGCGCCAGCGCGACGCCTGGGTGGTGGTGGATACCCACCCGGCCCTGCGCGAGGTCAACCGCACCATCCTCGAGCTGAGCGATCGCGTCTACCTGCCCATGTTCCTCGACATCGCGCACATCCGCAGCATCCAGCGGGATCTGGCCCTGTGGCGCGAGGAGCGCCTCGACACCGCCCGCTTCGAGCTGGTCGCCTGGGGCGAGAAGAGCGACGTGAGCCGCCAGGAAGCCGGCAAGATCCTGCGGCGCGGCATCGACCTTGCGCTCCACGCCGACCCCGTGAGCGCCCGCAGCGCCATCAACCAGGGCGTCCCCGTGCTCCAGGCCGATCCGCGCGGCGCGCTGGCCCGGGACCTGGATCGCATGATCACCGCCTTCACCGAGCCGCAGACGCGGGCGCTGGTCCAGCTCAAGCCCGCCAACCCCTTCGAGCAGTTCGTCGCCTGGTTCAAGAAGGGCCCCGCCACCGGTTTCGGGGCCTAGCCCATGCGGTACCTCCTCGCCTTCTTCGGCGCCACGATCCTCTCGCTCATCGCTCTCTGGTTCGTGCCCCACCGCGGCGCGCTCCTGGTCCGCTCGCGGCTGGGGGCCCTCGAGGCGACGGGGCCGGGCCTGGTCCCCCTCGACTCGCCCCAGACCCGCAAGGTGCAGGAGCGGCGGCGCGCCAAGGCGAAGCGCAAAGAGCGCCTGCGCATGCGCACCCGCTACCTGCGCCTCGGCGTGCCGGTGCTCGCCCTCGTCGGCGCCCTGGGCGTCTCGGCCTGGGCATGGGGCTCGCTGCGTGCGTTCGCCGCTGGCGCCCTGGTCTTGGCCTGGATGCTGGGAGCCGGCTGGCTCAGGCGCCGGATGCGCCTGAGCCAGGTCGCGCGCCAGATGCCCGCCGCCCTCTGGATCATGGCGACCCACCTGCGCGACACCAACTCCTTCTTCGGGGCCATCGAGGCCGTCTCGCAGCAGGCCCCGCGCGGCATCGCCCGGGAGTTCGCCGGGATCCACGCGGCGATCGCGAGCGGCGAGACCGAAGAGCGGGCCTTCTCCCGCTTCGCCCGGCGCAACCCGGTGCCCGAGGCCGAGATGGTCGCCTCGAGCCTCTCGGTCCCCCAGGAGCGCGGGCAGCGCCTCGCCGTGGCGCTCTTCAACGTCCACGAGGTGCTGGCGAACCGCCACCGGACCCGGCTGGCGGCCGGGCGAGTCGAGCGATCGGTGCGCCTGTTGGCCTGGGTCCTGGTGGTGCCGGTGGCGGTGGTCGCCCTCGAGCCCCTGGCGCGGCCCGATGGGTTCACCCTCCTGAAGGTCGTGATCCTCGGCCTGTTCTGCGCGGGGACTCTCGCCATCAACCGCGTGTGCGTCGGCCTCGGGCAGGGCGGGTAAGACCATGGAGGTGCAAGCCATGCTGGCCATCGTGCTCACGGTCCTCTCGCTGGCAGGAGGCGGCGCGGCGCTCGCCTTCGAGCGCGCCCTGCGTCGCCGGCGCGTGGTCGCCAGGCGCCTGGGGCTCCTGGAGGAAGACGCCGATCTCGCCGGGCGCACCGGGCGCCTGACGCTCATCGTCGGCTGGCTCTCGGAGACCTTCGAGCCACGCAAGATCTGGCGCGGCATGGCGCGGACCGCGCGCCGCTCGCTGGGGGTCACCCTCCTGATGGCCGCCCTGGCCGCCACCCTCGGGATCGGCTACGGCTGGTGGCTCACGGACCGCTCAGGCACCACCTGGGGCGTGGTCGGCGGCGCCTCGCTGGCGCTTCTGGGCTGGTACCTCCTGGGCGGCTACCTGGAGGGGCGCAGCCAGCGCCGCAAGGAGTCCATCGCCTGGTCGGTGCCCGCCCTCCTTGACCGGATCGCGTGCCTGGTGGAGGTCGGCGTCGGCTTCGAGTCGGCCCTGGGCACCGTGGTGCGCGACAAGGGCCCGGGCCATCGCATCCTCAAGACCGAGCTGTTCCGTTACCTGCAGGAGACCCGCCTCGGCCACAGCCGACAAGAGGCGCTGGTGGCGCTCGCCCAGCGCTGCGACGTGAGCGAGCTTCACCGGATGGTCGGGGCCGTGCTCGCCTCGCGCGACGATGCGGCCGCCCTGCGCGCGCAGCTTCGCGAGTGCGCCCTCGCGCTCCAGGCCGAGTGGCTCGAGAAGAAGCGCGCGCGCGCCAGGCGCGCCATCACCCTCATGCTCGGGATCATCGTGACGTGCTTCGGCCCGCTGATGGCGATCGCCCTGGGAGCCAGGTGAGCCTTCCGGGGGGATGGGCCCGGAGATAGAATAGCCGGCACTTCGAACGCACCTCGAATCAAGGCGCGAAGCGCACCAGGCCCTTGGCGCGGCCGCTCCGGCAAACGTCATGCCAGTATTGGGGGTAGCATGCAAATCGATCGCGTGATCATCGAGCGGGAGGACCGAACGAGCTTCTGCGGGGTGCTGAGCTACCTCCACGCGGACAGGCACCAGATGCTCACGTGGAGCTTCGAGCGCACGCCCGACAACAAGGTCGTCCTGCTGCTGTTCCCGTCGAGCTCCAGCGGCCACTACCCCGAGGTCCAGACCCACTACCGCGAGCTGGCCGACGCCATCCTCGACGCCATCCTGCACGCCGCCTCGAGGTGACGCCCTACTTCCCTTCCTGGGCCGAGAGCGCGCGGTAGATCTGCGCCTCGGTGCAGGCCCCCAGATCGATCAGCACCGGGGCGAGGCGATCGCCCGTGCGCTCCTGGGTCTCGAGCGCCGTCCCGATCTGCTCGATGGACACCAGCCCGAGCTTCATCAGGGTGTCGCACAGCTTGACGTCCTGGTACTGGTCCTCGAGCGTGCCCTTCAGCTGCGGGAAGGAGATGAAGCCCAGGCCGAGCAGGATCTCGCCGATCCTGAGGTAGGGGCTCGTCGCCTGGAGGCTGAGGGCCTCGTCGAGCTGGCGGGCGTCGATGATCCGCCGGGCGATGAGCAGGGCGCCGAAGTGAAGGGTCTCGATCGGCAAGCGCCGCCGCAGCGGCGACACCGGCACGACGGCATGCTCGGTGGCCGGGACGGATGGGCTCGACGGGTTGTTCACGGGGCCTCCTCGACGCAGGGTCCGAATACGATCAGATCGCTGGCTATTATACGGCAAGTGGCGGCGCTTTTGGCGCCGCCACTCACATTCGAGGCGTGATCCCGGTCAATTGCTAGAAGAGGCGCGCCTTGACCTTGAGCGAGCCGTCCTTCTCGACGAGCTCGCGGCCCTTCGTCTGGTCCAGGATCGGATCGAGCTTGCCCAGGGTCGCGTCGAGGCGAGTGACGAGCTTGTCCAGGGTGTCCAGGGTCCTGGGCAGGCGGCTGAGCGAGGGCTCTAGGCCGTCCAGGGTCTTGGGAAGGCGGCTGAGGGTCGGGTCCAGCGCGACCAGGGTCTGGTCGGCGTGGTTCACGAGCGCCGGGCCCTTCTTGCCGAGGGCGGTCACGGTGGGGGCCAGCTCGGCGCTCGCGCGGTCCAGGCGGGCCAGGAGATCGGGACCGCGCTTGCCCAGCGCCTTGGTGGCGGGCTCCAGGTCGCTCGTCATGCGATCGAGGCGGTTGATGAGGCTCGGCGCGGCGTCGGCCGTCCGGTCCAGGCTGTCAATCATGTGGGCGAGCTTGTCCTCGTTCCGGGTCAGGATCCGGTCGAGGGTGGCGAGGGTGGTGCCCGCGGTGTCGAGGGTCTTGCCCATGGCCTCGCCGCGGCCGCCGACGGCGGTCGCCAGGCCGTGGACGAGAGAGGAGACGTCCTTGGGGTCCACGTCCTTGAGGACCGGGCCCACGTACTTCATGAGCTCGTCCACCTCGACCGGCACGTCGGTCTGCGAGATGGCGTCGCCGTCCGCGAGCAAAGGCGCGCTCTCGGACTGGGGCAGAAGCTCGACGTACTTCTCGCCCAGGAGGCTCTTCATGCGGATGGCCGCCTTCACGTCCCGGCGGATGTCGGCGTCGGTCTTGAGGCGCAGCTTCACGAGGGCCTTGTCGTGGGCGACCGAGAGGGACTCGACCGAGCCCACGTTCACCCCGGCGATCATGACCGCGCCGTCCTTGACGAGGCCCGCGGCGTTGTCGAACTTGGCCGTGACCATGATCGCCTTGCCGAGCTTGAGCCCGCCCACCGCCACCGACATGTAGGCCAAGAGGGCGAGGGCCGCGAGGATGAAGGCCCCGAGGGCGACGTCGTTCCAGAGCTTGCGTTCCATTTGACTCCTACCTAAACTACACGACTTGGATGGGGCCGTCCGCGCTGCGGTCGAAGAACTGCCTCAGGATGGGGTTTTCCGACTCCTTGAGGGTGTCGGCCGCGCCGTAGGCGATGAGCTTGCTCTTGTAGAGCATGGCGATCCGATCGGCGATCTGGAAGGTGCCGGGGATGTCGTGGCTGATCACGATGAAGGTAAGGCCCAGCTCGTGCTGCATGCGCAGGATCAGCTTATCGATCGCATCCGACATGACCGGGTCCAGGCCCGAGTTGGGCTCGTCGAACAGCACGATCTCGGGCTCGAGGGCGATCGCCCGGGCGATGCCCACCCGCTTGCGCATGCCGCCCGAGAGCTCCGCCGGGAACTTGTGCTCGACGCCGGGCAGGCCCACCTGGGCGAGCTTTGCAGCGACGATCGAACGGATCTCCTTCTCGCTCTTCCTGGTGTGCTGGCGCAGGGGGAAGGCCACGTTGTCGCCCACGTTCATGGAGTCGAAGAGGGCCCCGTCCTGGAAGAGCATCCCGAACTTCTTGCGGACCTCGTAAAGGTCCTTCTCCTTGAGGCGGGTCAGGTCCTGGCCGTCCACCAGGATCCCGCCCTGGTCCGGCCTGAGCAGGCCGACCAGGAGCTTGATGAAGACCGACTTGCCCGTGCCCGAGGGGCCGATGATGACGGTCGTCTTGCCGCGCTCGATGCGCAGGGAGACGTCATCCAGCACCTTCTGCTTGCCGAAGGCCTTGTGGACGTTGCGGAACTCGACGATGCTGTCTTGCGGCAGCGGCCCGGATCCCGTGATGGCGCTTGGATGTTCGATGGCCATGGCCCTTCCTTACCCGAACAAGGCTTCCGACAGGAAGTAGTTGACGATGACGATCAGGGTGGCGACGACCACCACCGTCCGGTTGATGGCGCGGCTGACCCCCTGAGGCCCGGGCGCCGAGGTGAAGCCGTAGTAGCAGGCCACCAGGCAGGTCAGGGTGGCGAAGATGACCCCCTTGAGCATGGCGCACCACAGGTCCGTCACGGTCAGGTAGCGCGTGAGGTCCGCGACGAAGGTGCCGCTGTTGACGCCAAGCTGGAAGACGGCGACCCCGTAGCCCGCCGCGATCGCCGCGATCGAGGCGAAGGCGATCAGGCACGGCGCGACCAGGATGAAGGCGATGAAGCGCGGGACCATCAGGAACCAGAAGGGGTTGACCGACATGACCTCGAGGGCGTCGATCTGCTCGCGGATGCGCATGGTGGCGATGGTCGCCGTCATGTCGGTGCCGGGCTTGGCCGCCATCATGGCCCCCACGATGATGGGTGCGAACTCGCGCAGGGACATCAGGCCGGAGTAGGCCCCCACCATGTCCTGGCCGCCGAAGCGCTGGAAGGCGTAGTAGCCGACCAGCACGATGTTGGATCCGACGAAGGCGCAGATGGCCATGATGACCGGGAAGCTCTCGAGGCCGATCTTCACCATCTGCTCGATGACAAGCGAGGGGCTGGGCGCCCGCCGGACTCCCGCCTTGAGCACCTGGCCCAGGAAGCGCACGATGGCCCCGACCTCGGCCAGGACCCCCACCCCCCTGGAAAGCAGGCTAGCCATCAGCCGATCACCTTGAGCAGGAACGTGGTGATGAAGTAGTTGGAGATGGCGATGGCGACGATCGCATGCACCACCGTCTTGTTGGAGGCCTTGCCCACGCCCTGGGCGCCGCCCGTGACGTTGTAGCCGTAGTAGCATGCGATAAGCCCGATCAGCGCGCCGAAGACCACGCTCTTGAGCAGACCGCCCAGCACGACGTTCATGTGGACGAACTCGAGCAGGTTGCCGACGAAGACCCCCTTGGTGACGCCCTTGAGGCCGACGGCCACCATGTAGCCGCCCAGCATTCCCGCCAATGAGCCGAAGAGGCTGATGACCGGGCAAGCGACGACCAGGGCGATCAGGCGCGGGACGACGACGAACTTGACGGGGGGAACGGCCATCACGCCGAGGGCGTCGATCTCCTCCTTGACGCGCATGGTGCCGATCTCGCCGGCGATCGCCGTCCCCGCCTGGGCCGCGATCATGATGGCGCCGAGGCTCGGGGCCATCTCGCGCAGGATCGACTCGGCCAAGAGGCTGGAGAGGACGTGGTCGGCCCCGAAGATCCGGATGACGGCGAGACCCTGGAGCGCCCCGATCATCCCGACGGCCGTCATGATGGCCAGCACCGGGATCAGGCACTGAAAGGCGACCGCGTGCAGGGCACGGCGGGTTTCAGCGAAGAAGAAGGGGGGCGTGGCGATCGCGACGGCAATCTCGCCGAGAAAGCGGCCCATCCCGCCGAGGACGGCCAAGAAGTTGCGCATGGGCCCATCCTACCATCATCGCGTGGGCCGCAACAAGGGCCCGTTACGCGTGCAGCAAGGCCCGGGCGGTTGCCCGGGCCTTGCTGAAGAGCGGTTGGGTTGGAGAGGAGCGAAGCGGGTCTAGTAGTAGCCGTTGCCGGTGCCGGTACCGGTACCGTTGCCGTAGCCGGTGCCCGCGTTCTGGTCGGCGATGACCGAGACCGTGAAGTCGTCGACCGTCTCCTTCGGGGTCAGATTGACGGTGGTCGTCTGGCCGGCTGCGACGTTGAAGGGGATCTCCTGGGTCTCCTTCTGCTCGCCCTTCCAGGAGAGCGAGACCGTGAGCTTGCCCGACGCGGCGGTGGTGCCGGGGTTCTGGACGGTGATGGTCGCAGTCTTGATCTTCTTCGAGAGCCAGAGGAAGCCGCCGGCGACCATCTGCTTGTTGCCGGGGGTGGCGATGACCTGCGAGGCGGCGGGGTAGCCGCCGGTGCCGGTGCCGGGGTTGTAGATGCCGCTGCCGGTGCCGGTGCCGGTGCCGGTGCCGGTGCCGGGGTTGTAGGTGCTGCCGCCGCCGGTGCCGGGATCGTAGATGCTGGTGTCGTCGCCGGTGTTGGTGCCGGTGCCGTCGTCGACGCCGGTCGGGGTGCGGCCGCAGCCGGTGGCCATGCTGAAGGCCAGGGTGCCGACAACCAAGAGGATGGCGTGCTTGCGGAACGTGCTCATTGGTAACCTCCCGTGAAACCCAAACTCACTTGCTCTTAACAGTATTTGGACTGTTTGGCGGGAGATCTTGCGGCCATGAAGTTAAGTCCTAGTTAACTCTCATCTAACATTAGCCAAAGAGGATGGACGCAATCTCCTTGAAACCGCATGGATACTTGCTTTCAACCGAATCCGACCAGAATGGAAAGCACCCGAGAGGAGGTGTCACCATGTTCGCTCAACTGGGCGGGTGGCTGGATCAGGTGATCCGCGCGACTCCGCCGCTGGTACAAGACAACGCCTTTGCGATCGCCTGGACCTGCGTGGCCCTTTACGCCGTGCGGACCTTCATGCGCTGGGGAATGCCCTATTAATCATCCCCCGAGCCCTTGGCAGGGCTCGGGGGATGTTCCGCTAACCCTGCCCCCTGGTGGACTTGCGCACGGATGCGCTGATGCCGCGAAGGGCAGGGATGCCCGAGAGCGGCTCGGGGCAGGGGTGGGGGGATAAAATCAGGTTCCTTAGAACACTTCCTTCACGATGTCGCGGTCCAAGAGCTCCGCCGCCTCGCGCGCTCGCGCCCGGAACGTCTCGCCCAGCCCCGGGATCTCGCGGAACTGCTGGAGCATGTCGATCACCTGGCGAAGGTGCCGCACCAGCTGCCCCTCGTCGATCCCCGAGGCCTCGACGATCGGCGCCCACTCCATCCCCTCGGCCCAGGCCTGGGTCAGCCCCACGTAGTCGGGCACCAGGTAGATCGGCTGCTCGATCTCGGACTCGAGCATCCTCTTGCCGAGGCGCTTGGCATCCTTGGCCAGCCGCTCGAAGAGCAGGTGAAGCCCCGGATCGAACTTGAGCCCGCGCCAGGCTTGCCGCCCGCGCACGGGTTCGGCGACCAGCGCGCTGGTCGCCGCCGCGAGCTTCACGGGCTCGAGCCCCTCGAGCATCCCCGAGGCGAGGGCCTCGGCCACCACCAGCTCGTTGGTCGTTCGCACGCTCGCAAGCGCCTGGCCCCGGGCCAGCAGCTCCCGCCCGCGCAGGAAGCCCGTCTCCTCCAGGAACCTCGAGAGCTTCAGGAAGCCCCGCCAGTGGTTGGAGTGGAGGACGTCGATCTCCTTGGCGAAGCGCCCGAGCTCCTGACCCAGGACGCGGCGATCGCGCACCGCCTCCTGGCAGGCCTTGCGCACCTTGCAGCTGGTGCATGGGAAGCGCTCGAGCTCCTGGTTGATCTCCTTGAGCTTCGCCTTGGCCTTGAGGATCTCGGGCGGCTCGGTGATCGGCTTGACCATCGCCTCCAGGTCCAGGCCGCTGCGGGCGATCCACTCGTGCCATGTCGGCCGGTAATCCCCGGGGGTGTGCTGCTGCATGTAGCTGATGCGGCCGGCCTTGACCACCACCTCCTCGGGGATGGTCGTCACGGGCTCGGCGGGCAGCACCATGACCAGGTGACGGCCCCCCAGGCGAGTGATCGAGGGGGTCTCGAGCAGCACCGAGTAGTGCACGTCGCCGCTCTTGACCGGCTGAACGTCGAGCAGCACCCCGAGCTCGGGGCCCGCGGCCCCCGGCGGGTGGACCAGAAGCCAAGCGCCGAAGGGAGCCTTGACGAGCTGCGAGACGGCCGACTGGCGCGACACGTACTGCCTGGAGCTCTCCATGCCCGCCATGCGCTTGCGCAGGCTCTCGCGGTCGTTGCGCAAGAGCTTGAGCCGCTCGAGCAGCTCCATGCGCTCCTTGGTCTCGTCGAAGGGGCAGCGAGAGTCGAGGGCATCGAGGCGCTCCTGGGTCCTGCGCTGGCGGTCGAACAGGCTCGAGACCGCCCCCGAGCTCTGGAACTGGGCGAAGCTCTGCTCGACGATCTTGCGCGCCTGGTCCGGCTCGTAGCGCTGGGTCAGGTTCGCCACCATGTTGAAGTTGAGGGTGAAGCGGCTCTTGAGGGGCTCGGCCTGGCTCGTCGCCAGGTGCGCCACCTCCATGGGCGAGTAGCGGTGGCTCGACACCACGACCCCGTAGCCCACCTCGTCCATGCCGCGGCGCCCGGCGCGGCCCGTCATCTGCTGGAACTCGGAGACCGTGAGCACCCGGTGGCCCTCGTCGGTGCGCTTGATGATGCTCGAGATCACCACCGTCTTGGCCGGCATGTTGATGCCCGCCGCCAGGGTCTCGGTCGCGAACACCACCTTGATGAGCGCCCGCTGGAACAATCGCTCGATCAGGTACTTGAGCGGCGGCAAGAGGCCCGCGTGGTGCGGCGCGACCCCGTAAGGCAGCAGATCCAGCCACTTCTTGGTGGCATGGGAGGCGAGCATCCCGGGAGTCTGGCGGACCGCCGCCTCGACCATGTGTATGATCCGCTGGCGCTCCTCGGGCGTCGTCAGGGCAAGATCCGCGTTGATCACGTCGCGGGCCTGCTCCTCGCAGCCCATGCGGCTGAAGATGAAGTAGATCGCAGGCAGCATCTCCTTGTTCTGGAGATCCTTGACCACGTCCACCGGCTCGGGAGGGGCCACCCAGCCCTCGTCGTCGCCGAAGCGCTTGACGGCGAGCTTGCCGCTGGACGAGAAGAGCTTCTTGACGTTGGGGGAGGCCACGTAGCTCTCGAGCGGGACCGGCCGCTCGGCGTGGTACACCACCTTCATGGGCTTGTGGACCGTGCCGACCCAGGTGGCCAGCTCCTCGGCGTTGGGGATGGTCGCCGAGAGGGCCGTGACCGAGGTGTGCTTGTTGAGGAAGACGATCGTCTCCTCCCACACCGTCCCGCGCCCCTCGCTGCCGAGGTAGTGGGCCTCGTCCAGGACCACGTGCGACACGTCCGCCACCCGCGCGGGATCCGCGTGCAGGATGTTCCGCAAAATTTCGGTGGTCATCACCAGCACCGGGGCCTCGGGCTCGAGGACCACGTCGCCCGTGATCAGGCCGACCTGGCCGGGCAGGGCGGCCTTGAGGTCGCGGTACTTCTGATTGGAGAGGGCCTTGAGCGGCGTGGTGTAGATGCAGCGCGTCTTGGACTCGAGGGCGAGGTAGACGGCGAACTCGGCCACCACGGTCTTGCCCGAGCCGGTGGGGGCCGAGACCAGCACGGATCGCCCGCTCGCGAGGGCCTCCATCGCCTCGACCTGGAAGGGGTCGAGGGGGAACTTCTGGGTCCTGGCGAAGGCGGCGACGAGCGCCTTGGGGTCCGTAGCGGGCATGGTCATGGGCGCGCCTTTCTCGAGTTTTTGCGCAGTGTAGCACGCGCTCTCCCGCACGCCAAGCCATCTTTCGGGCAATACGCTAAAATGGCCGCTATGCGCGACGACATGTGGAGCATCGAGCAGAGTTTCTGGGCGAGGGGCGATCGCCACCTGGCCGGGCTGGACGAGGTGGGGCGCGGCCCCCTGGTGGGGGCGGTGGTGGCCGCCTGCGTGGTGCTTCCCGGGCCCGACCATCCCGCCTTCGAACAGAGCAGGCTGCGCCTGACGGGCCTCACCGATTCCAAGAAGCTGAGCAAAGCGCGGCGCGACCACTTCGCCTCGGTGGTCAAGGAGGTCGCCCTCGCCTGGGCGATCGCCGAGTGCTCCGCCGAGGAGATCGACCGCCTCAACATCCTGAAGGCCTCGCACGAAGCCATGGCCCGCGCCCTGCGCCGGGTCCGAAAGACCCTCAAGCCCGAGCGGCTCCTGGTGGACGGGCACCTGAAGATCAAGGGGATCCGGGCCAAGCAGGAGGCCCTGGTCAAGGGGGATTCACGGTCCATGTCGATCGCGGCCGCCTCGGTGATCGCCAAGGTCCACCGCGACGCCCAGATGGTCGCGCTTCACGCGAAGTACCCCGTCTACGGCTTCGACCGGCACAAGGGGTACCCGACAGCGGAGCACCTGGACGCGATCGCCGCGCACGGCCTCACGCCTCACCACCGCCAGAGCTTCGGCCCCTGCCGAACGCTCTCGGAATCGCGCGAAGGCTAAGCCCCGAGCGAGATCAGGCCGTAGGCGCCGCGCTGGGCCTGGGCCTTGGTGAACTGCGCCACCGTGATCGACATGGGCCCCTTCGGGTTCGCCGGATCGTGCATGTAGACGCGGCCGTTCTCCACCTTGGTGACGACCGTGTAGTGCCCCGAGGTCGAATTCGGGAAGAGGTAGCTCGGGCGCAGATGGGCGATGACCAGGCGGCCCTTGGCCAGCTCGGCCTTGAGCTTTTCCAGGCCCCCGTAGAGCACGGCGGAATCGAGGCCGTAGCTCTTGGCGCCCTTGACGAGCTGGTCGTAGCTCGTGCCGTTGTACTCGCTGGCGTTGCTGGTGCCGGCCCCCATGCGGCGGCGGGTGTCCTCGATGGCCGAATTGGCGTTGCCTGGCGTGACACTACGCTTGCCGAAAGCTTCGGCGACGATCGTCAGGCTCGCCGGGCCGCAGTTGCCGTTGGCGCGCGACGCGTCCTCGCCCGTGTTCGAGGCGCTGCGGTACTGGGAGACGAAGGTGCCGCCGCCGACGTTCGGCTTGGCGGCCGCCTTCGGGGCGGGCTTCGGCAGCTCGGGAGGCTTGGGCTGGGCCGCAGGCTTGGGCTCGGGCTTCGGCTGGGCCGCAGGCTTTTTCTCGGGCACGGGCTTCGGCTTCACGACCTGGCCCAGGCGATCGACCAGCGTATCGAGTTTCTCGAACAGCTGCTTCAGGCCCGCCGACGGCTGAATGACCGCCGCCTGATTCACGGCCGGGCTCGGCTGGACAGCCGCCTGGTGCAGGTGAAGCCGATCGAGCAAGGCATCGTAGCCGGCCGCCGAGGGGGCCCCGGCGGCAGGCGCGGGAGCGGCGGTGAAAGCGGCATGCCGCCTTGCGGTCTGTGAAAAGGCTTGGATGGTCGACATGGCTTCCCCCCAGGAGTCGGCTTCCTCGAATTATCGGGGGGGAGGACGCAGAATCGGTAATCCATCGATTAAGCTTCGGCTATCTTTCGACGAATTTCCACCGCTCCCCGCAAAAAGGCCCCGCAGCGCTGCTGCGGGGCCTTTTTGCGGGATGTAATCGGAACGCGGCTAGCGCGCGCCGACCTGGGAGATGATGCCCATCTCGGTGCCGACCTGCTCGAACACGGAAAGCGCCCGGTCCAGCTCCTCGCGGGTGTGGGCGGCGGTGACGATGGTGCGCACGCGGCTCTTGTCGTTGGCGACCGTCGGGAAGCCGATCCCCTGCGCGAAGACGCCGTTGGCGAAGAGGCGATCCGAGAACTGCATCGCGCGCGCCCCGTCGCCCACGATGACCGGGGTGATGGGCGTCTCGGAGCCCGCGGTGTCGAAGCCCAGGCGCTCGAGACCCGCCTTGAAGTAGCGGGTGTTGTCCCAGAGGCGCTCCATGAGGGTGGGGTCCTCCTGCAGGAGGTCGAAGGCCGCCAGGGCCGCCGCCGTGACGGCGGGCGGGTGGGAGGTCGAGAAGAGGAAGGGGCGCGCCTTGAGGATCAGGTACTCGATCAGCGTGCGCGAGCCCGCCACGTAGCCGCCGAGGCAGCCGATGGCCTTGGAGAGGGTCCCCACCTGGATGTGGACCCGGCCGTGAAGCCCGAAGTGATCGACCGTGCCGCGGCCCTGGTGGCCCAGCACGCCCGACGAGTGGGCGTCATCGACCATGATGATGGCCTTGTGCTGCTCGGCGACCTCGACGATGTCCGCCAGGGGGGCGATGTCGCCGTCCATCGAGAAGACGCCATCGGTGATGACCAGGGTGCGGCGGTAGTTGCCCTCGACCTCAGCCAGCACCCGGCGCAGGTCCGCCACGTCCTTGTGCTTGAAGACGGCGATCTTGGCGCGGCTCAGGCGGCAACCGTCGATGATGCTCGCGTGGTTGAGCTCGTCGGAGACGATCACGTCCTCCTTGCCGAGCACCGCCGACACGGTTCCCGAGTTGGCGGTGAAGCCCGACTGGAAGACCAGGGCCGCCTCCGTGTGCTTGAAGGCCGCGATCTTGGCCTCGAGCTCCACGTGCTGGCTCATGGTGCCCGCGATGGTGCGCACCGATCCCGAGCCCGCGCCGAAGCGGTCGATGGCCTCGTGGGCCGCCTTCATCAGCTTGGGGTGGGTGGTCAGGCCCAGGTAGTTGTTGGAGCTGAGGTTGACGACCTCCTGGTGATCGAAGCAGGCCTCCGCCTGCTGCATGCCCTCGAGCACGCGGGGCATCCGGTACAGGCCCCGGTCCTTGAGGTCTTGCAGCTCGTCGGCCAGGTAGCCGAAGGGATCGTAGCTCATCGTTTCTCCTATTAGTGGAACGGCCGCGCTCTAGGGGGTCAGGACGATCTTGCCGCAGTTGCCCGAGACCATCAGCGCCATGGCCTCGTCGATCTGCGAAAGGGACATGCGGTGGGTGATCATGGGGCTCAGGTCGATCCGGCGCGCGTTGAGGAAGTTGGCGACCTGGTACCAGGTGTCCATCATCTTGCGGCCCGTGATGCCCTGCACCGTGACCCCGCGCATGACGATGTCGTTGGCCACGTCGAGGGTGACGGGCTTGCCGGGCAGGCCCAGGATCGAGTAGCGGCCGCCGGCGCGGATCATCTTGAAGGCGTCGTTCATGGCCCGCTCGTTGCCCGACATCTCGCAGACCACGTCCACGCCGCCCGGCACCTCCGCCAGCACCCGGGCGATCGCATCCTCCTCGTCGGCCTTGATGGCGAGGGTCGCCCCCATCTTGAGCGCGAGGTCCAGCCGGTAGGCGTTGAGGTCGATGGCGATGACGGCGCCCGCCCCGGCGGCCCTGGCCACGGCGCAGGCGAGGATCCCCGTGGGACCGCAGCCGCTCACGACCACCGTGCGGCCCGCCACGTCGCCCGCGAGCACCGTGTGGACGGCGTTGCCCAGGGGCTCCTGCACCGGCGCCCACTCCAGGGGCAGGTCGGGCGAGTTGAACCAGAGGTTCGCCTCGGGCACGACCACGTACTCGGCGAAGCAGCCCTGGATGTCCACCCCCAGGATGGTGGTGTTGGCGCAGACGTGCGCCAGGCCTGTCCGGCATTGGTAGCAGTGGCCGCAGACCACGTGGGTCTCGGCCGAGACGAAGTCGCCGACCTTGGCGGTCTTGACCTGCTCGCCCACGGCGACGACCTCGCCGCCCAGCTCGTGACCCATGATGAGGGGGGGCTTGACCCGGCCCTGACTCCAGGCGTCCCAGGTGTAGAGGTGGACGTCGGTGCCGCAGACCGTCGTCGCCTTGACCTTGACCAAGACCTCGTGGGGGCCCGGGGTGGGCACCGCGGTGGTGATGAGCGTGCCGCCGGGCTCGGGGCGGGCCTTGACCACCGCCTTCATGGTCTCCGGAATCGCCGGGGTCGCAACGCCCTGGTTGGCCGCCATCGTCATCGCCATGCAATCCTTCCTGATCAGGGTTCGGGGGCACGATCTCAGGTCCATGCCCCACCCGACTTTGCGCCCCTCAGTCTAGCAGAAGGGGCCAAGCGCCTCAACTCACGACCTAGCGCGCAAGAGTGTTCGAGGCCTCGGGGCTGAGATGGAGCTGCAGGCTGGAGAGGTCGCCGGGCGCCTTGCGATCGCCCGCGAGGTCCGTGTCGTGGGTGAGGGTGCGCAGGCGCTGGGCCTGGTAGGGATCCGAGGGGGTCGACTCGAGCTTCGCCTTCTGGCAGCCCGCCAGGATCATCGCGACGAGGATGAGCGAGGAAACGATTCGGATCATGTGCACCTCCGGACTAGGGAAACGGCTTGCTAACCGGTAAAACACCCCATTCTACCATCGTTTACCCTCTTAACGAATCGTTGCGCCGCGATCCGCGCCGGGAGCTATAATCCGTGTACCCCCGAGGCGGCAACACCAGTCGCGGCGCGCCGTACGACTCGACTCAGCGATGCGGTCCCAGCGCCAACGATCAGAAGGGAGGCCCTCCATGGAAACCCGCGATCGCAAGAACCAGCTCCAGTGCATCGTGGACGAAGGCTTGCTCGTGAAC